>JAFWPT010000479.1 GCA_017509375.1 Bacteroidales bacterium
CATCACCAATGATGTAATCCGGATGATAGTTAACGACTATGTGAGGACCAATACCAGCACGATATTCAATGAGACTGTCCTGTATGAGGTCGTGGACAACTATTTCCAGAAGAACTATAACAGGCATATAGACCGCACGGTGTTCGAGACCTCCATCAGGACATACCTGGAAACGCACCATACCACGATTATCAGCGTGGATATCGTGGAGAACATAGTAACGAACTACCTCAAATCCTACTATCTGGAGATTTTCGATATCGATGTGCTCTCCGTTCTGGTGCGCAACTACTTCGAAGAGAACATGACGGTGGTGATGGAGACCATAAGGGACGGAGTCGATCCAGTAGCGGGCGTAAATGTAGTAAAGGACAGCTGCACCATAACCCTTCATGACGGCACCACGTTCACACTCCCCGTCTATGATGCCTACACCAACCTCAGGGACCGTCTGCAGAGCGTAGTTGTAATGGCGCAGGATAACGGCCACGTGAAAGAGAGTGCCAATAGCTCCGGCAGCAAGTATCTGGATCTGGATTACCTGGTTTCTCCCGCATATTTGGCGGAGATAATCAAGACAAGATTCAGCAAAAAGCAGCTGAGCCTTGAACTGATGACCACCGACGGCAACGGCAGTGTCAGCGCCATTGGCGTCACCAGCATCAAGGCGACCAGCGACGGCCGCATCACGGTCCGCTCATCCGATTACGCGACCGGCTCCGTCAAGGCGGTGGCCCTTCGCGTCATCGACAACGCCTCCGGCGGCACCGACATCACCTCCGAGTTCATCGCGGTTAATAATTTAAACACAGACCCCAAGCCTGTCATCTATCCTGAAGGCTTCTCTGGGGAGATTAAGTATGAGGACATTAAGTACACTGTATTTGTTAGTCACGAGGTGGGTTCTGTAGTTTGCAGCTATTCTTTGGATAAGTTTAACAAGTTCGTCCTCAATGCAGACGGCGTGAAACTTTCCTATGATGACTTCAAGAAAAAGTACGATATTGACAATGTTGTTATCGAGTACTGGCATAATGGCGCTGATTCGCCTATCTTTGATCCCCCTTACTTCCATAATACTTCTTGGCCTTGTGTGAGGGCCGGTGTTGACTTCTATGTTGATGCTGTTGAGACCTCTCTGTTCACCATCAGGGTCTTCGACACCATTGAAGAGAATGCCTCCGGTTATGTTCTCTTCAAGATAATCCCGTTCGATGATCATGATTATCCTCCTATCGTAATCAAGGGCGAATATAAAGTGATCCATCCGAATCATGGTTGGGCGGCACACGGCAGCAACAAGATTGATGAGAACACCGTTGAGGTTAGGGGAATGATGTACGGCTGGCACAAACGTTACCGGATGTACTCCGCTCTCAAGGACCATTTTGAAGATGAGTTAGAAGGCTGGACAGCTCCTGGCAACCACAGCTCAATATCCTTCTCTTTGCCGTTGGTTAATAATAAACAGCAGACCGGTGCTGTTATTAACGATGGTACCGACATGTATGCTGCATCTATCGAGCTCACAGATTACCTCACCTCTGACAAGCTTTATACCGTCCGTCAGTCCATGGATCTTGACAATGGTAACGTATGCACTCACGATTATTTCGTGAAGTTCGTTATGCCATTCATGGTGGCTTCTGCTCCCGATATTGAACTTCCTACGGTGAAGAATCCTTCTTACTACGAACTTTTCACTGATGACGGTACCGACGGTATCATTATCAGAGAGAACAAGGAGGCCAATCCTGCAGTTGTTTATAATTCTAAAACCTCGTCGGATGAAATCACAGATGCTCAGTATGAGTATGGTGGACTCACTTTCACCGTTGACAGTATTGAGCTCCTTACAGCAGATGGTAAGGAACACCTCGTGGATGCCCGTCTGACCGTCAGCGAGGATGGCAAGATCAAGTGGGATAACCATTGTGCAGCTCTCCAGAAGGAATTCAAGGCAAGATATCGTGTTACCTATACCGTTGACTCCGGCGTTGAGCCTTTCACGTACAAACTTTGCAAACTAGTTGCGGAAGGCAACATCACCTGCTTAGCCACGGTCAAAGAAAAACCTTCTTCAGGTGTTCAGAATGGATATGGCTGGGTTGACCTTGGTCTCCCGTCCGGACTCAAATGGGCAACCTGCAATGTGGGTGCTAAAACGCCAGAGGAATATGGCGATTATTTCGCCTGGGGTGAAACTGTGCCGTATTATACTGAAGGCCATTTTCAGGATGATCCTTGCAGAAGCTGGAAGGCAAACAAGTCTGGATACAAATTTGCATCATACAAATGGTGCAATGGTAGTTATAAAACGTTAACCAAGTACAACACTATGAGTTCATACGGTCCCGTTGTGGATAATATAATCACGTTGGAGGTAGTGGACGATGCCGCAAGGGCCAATTGGGGTGGTAGCTGGCGAATGCCCACTGATGCAGAGTGGACAGAACTGAGGACCGAATGCACCTGGACATGGACTACTCGGAACGGTGTAAATGGAACGCTTGTCACCGGCCCCAACGGCAACAGCATATTCCTGCCCGCCGCTGGCTTCCGGTACGATACCAACCTCTACTATGCGGCCTCCTACGGCGACTACTGGTCTTCTTCCCTCCTTACGGACTACCCGGGCCGCGCGTGGTTCGTGGACTTCAGTTCGGATGAAGTCGACAGGGGCTACTGCAGCCGCTGCTACGGGCAATCAGTCCGCGCTGTTTCAGAATAAAAGACTCGCAAGGGCGTAAGTCCAGCGAGTCAGCTACCTGCGTATGCGGGTAGCATCAAAATCTCCTGTCATTGGGGCGACAGCCCCACCGACCCAATCGGACGTTATGACGTCACAATAATTTTGGATAGCACTCCGGGCAGGGTTTACCTTTACCGGAGTGTTTTTTCAACAGTTGAGTGTGCTTCGTTAAAGTGATTATTTCTATAGGGCGAGCGCGTGAGGGTGTTTGCTAACGGCCTGTGTTATAGTATTATACCCGAAAGAAGTTCGCTTTATCTCATCTCCCAGACAAGCGAGAGCGGACTGTGCTGTTCGAGAGTCTTGGTATTCAGGTAATTACCAAGACTTCATCCGCTCTTGTGTTTTGGAATGTACTCGCACTGATATCCACGTGCTCAGTGGCAC
>JAFWPT010000480.1 GCA_017509375.1 Bacteroidales bacterium
CGAAGGCAGCTGGGGTAACTACTTCGCCTGGGCCTCAACCACGGGCTATACCCTGACGGGAACCTTCCCGAACTATAGCAGCAGCCACGCTTTCAATACCATCCCCACCTATGAGTGTTTTGGAGACGCTTACCCCTTGTCTAATCCCCAGTATTTCTACTATCTTCCCCAATACGATCCGGCCCATGCTACCCTTGGCGGTCTTTGGCGCACACCCAGTCCGCAAGAATTCCAAAAGCTGAAAGATGTAACCGATAGGCAATTCAGTTATGGCGACCTGGGACACGAATATGTGGATATGGGCAACGGCTTAGGCTGGGCGATGGAGAATGTGGGGACCGATGAAAATCATCCTTACGGCGTCCTCATGAATTATCCGTCCTCCGGCGATCCCGCTGCTACCGCATGGGGTGCTCCCTGGAGAACACCCAGACAAGACGAGTGGGATAACTTGACAGGAACGCAAACCTTTACTCAGACACCCGGTACGTTAGATGGGGCCACCGGATGGTGGTTTGCCCGTACTGACGATCCTACGATAGCCTTTTTCCTGCACAGCAAACCCGGAGGGGCGGCGATCATCTATTGGTCTTCCACCAAGTATTCAAACGGAAAGATGTATTGTGCCCGTATCGATGATGAGGGTAAACATGTCGTAAGGCAAGACCCGTCGCAGTCTGCATATGTCCGCCCCGTCGTCAGTCTCAGCAGAGGTACAGCCCTTGCTGGCGTAACCATTTCGGGGAAAAACGAGTATGCAGACAAGAGCATCTTTTTGCCTGCCGCCGGATACATCGACGGCAACAACCCGAAAGATCAAGGCCTCTTCGTTTACTATTGGACCTGCGAGAAATATCCATCAGATATAACCGATACGGCTCTGCGAGTTAAATTAACCAACGATCCTGGCTCTTGGGCGGGCTTCGATACCGGTTCGGCAGAATTTATTCGCTGCGGACTTCCCGTCCGGCCGGTATTCACCCTCGACGATGCACAGAGCATCAAGTACGAATTCCCGGTAGGCTTGAACGCCTCAGATTATCATGATAGCGGCGATCCGCTTGAATTCTAAACGATGGAGGACAAGATCATGAAGAAAGTATTTGGAATCGCAGCCGTGCTGCTTGCCCTTGCAGCCTGCAACAAGATTGAAACGGAAAAACAGGTCGCCGACAAGACCGGCGGCATACCCTTCTCCGCCACCGTCAGCCTCGGGAACAACGCCGCCACCAAAGCCCTCGCCGAAAGTGGCAGCACCATCGCGGCCACCTGGGCCGAAGGCGAGACAGTCGCCCTTATCCACAACGGCGTCAGTGACGAGATGACGGTCCGCTCCGTCAGCGGCGGCTTTGCCACCATCACCGGCACCATTACCGGCACTCCTGCAGATGGCGATGCCGTGACCATCATCTACCCCTCTTCCGCCGCCGACGGCACTACCGGAAACATAAAGGCCGAGCTACTTTACGCCCAGAACGGCCTTCTCACGGGGGAAGGCAGTATTAGCGAGAACTTTGATGCCCGCAAGGGAAGCGGCACGCTGAAGGTTGACGGAACGGCCACCCTCAGCGGCAGCGTTTCCCTCACCAACCAGTTCGCCATCTTCAAGTTCACCGTGCGCGGAGCCGATGGCACGACCGTTATCAGCGCCAAGCCTCTTACAATCACTATCGGTACGCAGGACTATGTCATCACTCCTGCCTCAGCCATGGACGTGCTTTACGCCGCCCTCCCCGCCGTATCGGAGCAGAAGGTCAGTTTCGACGCCACGGACGGCAGCGACAGGACCTACACCTGTGCGAAACTTAGCGCAAGCTTCGAGGCTGGCAAGTACTATCAGTCTACCCTCAAGATGCGTGAATACGTGGATTTGGGCATTACCGTCGACGGCAAGAAAATCAAATGGGCCACCTGCAACGTGGGCGCAAGCAAGCCGGAGGACTACGGCGACTACTTCGCCTGGGGTGAGACCAGCGGTTACAACAGCGGGAAGACGAACTTCTCCTGGACTACCTATTTTGATACAAGCGATGGCGGAACGACCTTCACGAAATATGCAACGGACAAGAAGACCGTTCTGGATTTTGAAGACGACGCTGCCCGCGCCAGCTGGGGTGGCAGCTGGCGCATGCCAACAGACGAGGAATGGACCTGGCTGCTTGAGAACTGCACCTGGACCTGGACGGACAATTACAACGGCACCGGCGTCGCCGGCCGGATTGTGACCTCCAATGTATCTGGCTACAAAGGCAATACTATCTTCCTTCCCGCCGCTGGCTACCGGAGCAATACCTACCTTTACAGTGCGGGTTCCAACGGCTACTATTGGTCTTCGTCCCTCGCCGAGGGCAACTCGGACTACGCGAGGTTCGTGTTCTTCATTTCCGGAGTAATGTTCAGGAACCTCAGCAGTCGCAACAGCGGTCAGTCCGTGCGTCCCGTATTCTCAGAATAACGGCTTGCATGGGCTATCAGCTCGGCCAGCCTGCTGACTGCGTATGCGGTCAGCATCAAAGAGTCATTTCTTGGGCGAAGCCCAGAATCACGGCCGCAGGCCGTCGAAATGTTTTTGGAAATGACGAAACTTGAAATATGCACGATCCATCCTTTCAAGGTGAGCGCCCGCTCAGGCTCAAGAGGGAAGACGACGCCGCCTCTGTCCTTTGGGGCGACGACTGGCGGATGCCCACCTTCGAGGAAATCACGATGCTTGCCGACATGAGCAAGTTTACTTGGACCGTGTCCAGTGCAGGAAAGGACTTCTACTACGAGGTTACCAGCAAACAGACGGGGAATAGCATCTACCTTCCTTTATCAGGAGGCATAGGCGAAAATGGGATAGACGGTGTCGATTGGTGGGGAGGCATCTGGGCATCCCCGCAAATGTCGAATTCGAGTAACCTTGCCTCATATCTCCGCTTCAACAGATCGGACTCGAATGCCGGAGTTGTAAATAGCGACTATCGTTTCTTAGGTTATAACATCCGTCCCGTCTTCCTCCTCAGCGACCTGGAAGAATAAACCGCTGCACACCTGATACTCCGACCCTCACCTCCCCGGTGGGGGTCTTTTTCATTTCATGTGTGTATTCCGAAGGGAATCCCGGTACTCCCGGATGGTCTTTCCGGTAATCTTCTGGAAGGTACGATAGAAGTATGCGCGGTCGTTGAAGCCGGTCATGAAGACAAGGTCGGAGATGAGGATATCGGGCTTTTCGGCCATCAGGCGCATCGCCTCCTGTACACGGAGACGGATTCGCCAGCTCCGGAAATCCTCCCCGGTGGTTGCCTGGATATAGTCTTTGATGACGGGATAGTAAAAGCCCATCTCATGGGCAATCTCCTTGACGGACTTCG
>JAFWPT010000481.1 GCA_017509375.1 Bacteroidales bacterium
CTGACGAGTTTGTATTGCTATTACAACCAGTTGACAAGTTTGGACGTGAGTAAGAACACTGCGTTGTATTATTTGGATTGCAACTACAACAAGTTGACAAGCTTAGACGTAAGTCAGAACACTGCGTTGAAGAGTTTGCGTTGCTCCTCCAACCAGTTGACGAGTTTGGACGTGAGCAAGAACACTGCGTTGGCTGAATTGTATTGCTCCTCCAACCAGTTGACCAGTTTAGACGTGAGTCAGAACACTGCGTTGCAGAGTTTGAGTTGCCAATACAACCAGTTGACAAGTTTGGACGTGAGCCAGAACACTGCGTTGCAGAGTTTGAATTGCTACCGCAACCAGTTGACTAGCTTGGATGTAAGCCAGAACACTGCGTTGACATATTTGAATTGCTCCTCCAACCAGTTGACCAGTTTGGACGTGGGCAAGAACTCTGCGTTGAAGAGTTTGCGTTGCTACTCCAACCAGTTGACCAGTTTGGACGTGAGTCAGAACACTGCTTTGACTTATTTGGATTGTGACTCCAACCAATTGACTAGTTTGGACGTGAGTAAGAACACAGCGTTGACTGGATTGTTTTGCTATGCCAACCTATTGACTAGTTTGGATGTGAGCCAGAACACAGCGTTGACAAGATTGGATTGTTCCCCGATGAACGCCAGTAACGGCCAGAACCTCCTCGACTATCTGTATATAGCTAAGGAGCAGTCAATTCCTAGCGTAACTACAGACCGCAACTCCGGCTGTGTCCCCTCTGAAACCATCATAATGGTCGCCCCGGAACCCGGCGGCAACGAAGGCACAGTCGAGGAACCACTAAATTAAACATAATGAGTATCACAGTCCGGGTAATCCTTAATAATGCCGCGGAGGGTTTTCCAGACATACTCCGGAAGACCCTCTTTGGCAGATGGCGGGCAGCACGGGCCTGTTGGTCCGTCAGGGCCTATGGCTTAGCCGGTCGGCGTCGCCAGTGGGCCCTCACATACACTCTTCCTTGCTTTGGAGGCCTTTGTTTGGACCCTTTTGCCAGGATAAGTGCTGTGGGTTGCTCTTCGCTAAGCTCTATGCGAACGCGACCCGATTTGGCATCAATTGTTAATGTTATTTGCTTCATAGCATTGTTTTTTAAGATTCGGGGCCACTGGGCGGGTTCGAAAGTGTTAGCGCATCTGTATAAAAAATACAGAGTACCGCTTCTCCCGAAGAAATACTCTGTAATGGTGTTCGATGCCAAATCTGAGGCGCTTATCTCTCAATGCATCGCAAATAACATATCGCAAAGGTAATGCATTTTCTCAAAATATCAATTCTTAGGTCTGTACTATTTGTAATTATTATAATATGAATATTTCCAAAATTCTGTCTGTATTGACGATAATGTCCTTAGCCGCATCTTGTACAATTGCTGAGCCAGATGGGGCAGAACTCAGCCTTGCTGCATTGCAGCAGGAACTGACCCTTACCGCCACCTTCGGCGAGCCGGAGACGCGCACGGAACGTGCGTCCGACGGCTCGGTGCTGTGGAGCCCCGGCGACGAGATAAGCCTGTTCTACGGCAGCGGCAGCGCCGGCGGAAGCCGCTTCACAGCCCAGAACACGGAGACTGCGAAGACGGTGAACTTCACCGGAACGATAGGCGTCATCACGGGCGGCAACAACATAGCCGTGGAAGATACATATTTCTGGGCCGTGTATCCTTACGATGCGTCGGCCTCCTGCGACGGCTCGTCTATCACGACCACGCTTCCGTCGGTACAGACAGCTACTGCCGGCACATTTGCAGACGACCTCTTCCCATCGATGGGACGCTCCCAGGGGCTTAACATGTCTTTCTACAACATCTGCGGCGGCATCAAGTTCACGGTGTCGGAAGAAGGTATAAAGAGCGTTACGCTGAAGTCGAACTCGGGCGAGCCCATAGCCGGCACGATAAGCGCGGCGTTCGACAACGGTGTCCCGGTGGTGACGGGAGTGGCCGGCGGCAGCGACAGCATCACGCTGCAGGCTCCGGCAGGAGGGACCTTCGAGACGGGACAGGCATACTACTTCGTGATGGTGCCGACGGTGTTCGAGACGGGCTTCACCCTGACGTTCAGCAAGGGGTACGCGCGTGCCGAGCGCACGATCACCTCGCGCGCCACCATCAAGCGCTCGGTATTCGGCACCATGAACACCCCGGATGCGGGTCTGGAGTGGGAGACGCTGTATGTCCCCATCCCGGATGCGAACTTCAAGGCGTATATGATTCAGAACTTCGACACGAACGGCAACGGGGAGCTGGATTTCGACGAAGCGGAGGCTGTTACGAGGATCAGTGTCAATACCGACAATATCGAGTCTCTAGAAGGCATAAAGTACTGCAGAAATCTTGAGTACCTGGGTTGCAGCGGGACTAAGGCAAATTGGAGTAGTACCGAGCAAAGGTATATTGGTACCGGTCAACTTTCAAAACTTGACGTATGCCAGAACACCGCGTTGACTTCTTTGTATTGCTACTCCAACCAGTTGACCAGTTTGGATGTGAGCCAGAACACAGCGTTGCAGACTTTGCATTGCAATTATAATCAGTTGACGAGTTTGGACTTGAGTAAGAACACAGCGTTGCAGAGTTTGTATTGCTACTTCAACCAGTTGACAAGTTTGGACGTGAGCAAGAACACTGCGTTGGCTGAATTGTATTGTTACTCCAACCAGTTGACTAGTCTGGACGTGAGCAAGAACACAGCGTTGACTTCTTTGTATTGTGACCGCAACCAGTTGACTAGTCTGGACGTGAGCAAAAACACAGCGTTAGCTTATTTGGATTGCTACTCCAACCAGTTGACTAGTCTGGACGTGAGTAAAAACACAGCGTTAGCTTATTTGTATTGCTACTCCAACCAGTTGACAAGTATGGACGTAAGTCAGAACACCGCGTTGGTAGTTTTGTATTGCTACTCCAACCAGTTGACAAGTTTGGACGTGAGTCAGAACACTGCGTTGCAGTCTTTGGAATGCTCCTCCAACCAGTTGACAAGTTTGGACGTGAGTCAGAACACTGAGCTGAAGTATTTATATTGCTCCTCCAACCAGTTGACAAGTTTGGAAGTAAGCAATAATACTGCGTTGACTTATTTGGATTGCTCCCCGATGAACGCCAGTAACGGCCAGAACCTGCTCGGCTATCTGTATATCGCTCAAGGGCAGTCAATTCCGAACGTAACTACAGACCGCAACTCCAGCTACGTCCCCTCTGAAACCATCATAATGGTCGCCCCGGAACCCGGCGTAGATGAAAACATAATTTTTACCGATGCGGAAGTCAAACGCTTATGCGTCGCAGCTTGGGACACCAATAAGGACGGAGAGCTTTCCATCGGGGAAGCCCAGGCAGTGACATCCATAGGAACGGTATTCAAGGGTAATACACAGATTCAATCTTTCGACGAGCTGAAGTATTTCACTCGCCTTATGGGCTTGGATGCAGAGGCTTTCAGCTCTTGTACGTCTTTATCTTCCATAACTCTTCCTGAGAGCATTACGTCAATAGGCCCTCGGGCATTTGCCCGTTGTACGCAGCTGTCGTCGTTCTCAGGCAAATTCGCATCGGACGACGGTCATCTTCTTATAGTGGACAAAACTGTGGTTGCTTCCGCCCCGGCGGCGCTTAGCGGATCATACAGCATTCCCTCAACAGTGAGTACCGTAGGAGAATATGCATACTATGGCTGCAGCGGCCTCCGGTCGATAGAGATTCCGGAAAAGGTAACCGCTATCGGTCAGTATGCCTTCAGTTATTGTACCGGCCTTAGCTCCATAGAAATGTCCGGAACTACTCCGCCAAGCGGAGGCTCATACATGTTCGGTAATACGAACAACTGTCCGATATATGTTCCATCGGTATCCGTGAATGCCTATAAAGCCACTGCTGGTTGGAGTGCTTACGCCGATAGAATCTTTGGAATAGATGTAAGTGGAACCGTTGTTGGCCCTGAGCCGCAAAACCCTGATTAATTATTAGATACGTACACATATTTTTTTATGAAAAGAGTAGTAACACTAATTTCCACAGCGTTATTATTTAGCACGCTGGTTTCATGTGTCTCGGACATTACAGTTGGAGACCAGAGTATTGACGGAGAGATCCAGACTTTACGTGTAATTGGCCCAGCGCCTATTCAGTTTGAAGCTATAACAGGAGTGCAGACCAAGGGGACATCCGTTCAGGACGGGAGCGCCCTGGTGTTCAACTGGGCGATAAATGACACTTTGGGAATATTCCCGAACACCGGTAACCAAGTAGAGTTCCCAATTACGGCATCACAGGGTTCCACGAGCGCATCTTTTGACGGTGGCGGCTGGGCATTGAGGAACAATGCTTCTTATGCCGCTTATTATCCGTTTAGTGTGTGGAACTACCATAGGGATAACGAAACCATACTTCTGGACTATTCCGGTCAGGTACAGGACGGCAACGGCAGTTTTGCCCACTTGTCAGCATATGATTATCTGGCGTCTAACAAGACCGCTCCGCAGAATAGTTCAGTGACATTCCAAATGGATCGTCTGGGGTCTATACTGTATATTAATATAGTTGTACCAGAGCCTGAGACAATAACAGCACTCAAAGTGTCCTGTGATGAAGCCATTTTTGTTGAGAAGGCAGAACTGGACATTTCCGGGGACACACCTGAGGTTACTCCGATATCGATGACAGAGGCGTTGACGCTGTCGTTCATAAACACTACAACGACGACGAACAACGAGACCGTCCGTGCCTATATGGCCGTACAACCGGTGGATTTCAGCGAAAAGACAGTGTATGCTACGCTATATACGGAGTGTGGCAGTTACACGGCTCCTGTGACATCCCGGGTGGTAAACAAGGGGCGCGCAGCATTCCTGCGATTCTCGGATGATTTCACGCCAGTGAATATTGAATTCGCCGATGCAGAAGTCAAACGCATTTGCGTCGCAAACTGGGACACCAACGGCGACGGGGAATTAAGTTACAAGGAAGCTTCGGCAGTGACGGATTTGGGAAATGCTTTCAGGGCCTCTTATGAGTCTCCAAACGCTCTTATTACATCATTTGATGAGTTACAGTTTTTCACTGGATTGACTGAAATTTGTGATTCTGCTTTTTTCTACTGCACCAAACTGAAGAGCGTCGTTCTTCCGCGCGGAATAACAAAGATTGGTTGGCATGCATTTGACAGATGTAGATTTACTCAAATTGATTTCCCGGAGAGTCTTAAGGTAATAGACTCAGAAGCCTTCTCGTCTTTGGAAACTTGTCATATCTCTGTTAATGTCCAATATGTGTCTCCAAACTCCGGACTTTATCGTTGCCCCCTTACAGCCATATCGGTGGATGAGGCCAACCAATTCTATTGTTCAAGAGATGGTGTGCTTTTTAATAAGTCAATGACAGAATTGGTCTGCTATCCTCCAATGAAAGAAGGTACAACGTATTCAATACCTTTCGGAGTAACAACTATTGGCTCCTGTGCTTTTTATTCAACAAAATTAGTTCATGTAGAATTCCCCGAATCGTTACTAACTATTAAGTCGAATGCATTCAGATATGCGAGGAGGCTTGTCGAGATTAACTTGCCGACAAGCTTAATAGAACTGCAAGGCGGAGCATTTGAGTACTGTGATTGTTTAACAAGTATCACTATCCCTGAAAAGTTAGAGCCAACTACTAGTGCTTTATGCAATGGGGGGAATCTTCAAGAGTTTATAGTTGATCCTTCTAATGAACATTACAAAGCAATAGACGGAGTATTGTTTGATATTACTGGGACAAAATTAATAAACTATCCTACAGGAAGAGATGGCGAATACATTATTCCGCAAGGTGTTACTATCATCGGATGTTCTGCCTTTGCTAATGCTCGCCATTTAAATGGAATAACGATACCGGAAGGAGTAACTCGAATTGATGGTTATGCATTCTTCGGAAGTAGTAGTCTGGAATCAATAGTGTTCCCGTCCTCCTTAAGTTCGGTTGGACCAAACTGGATATCTTCAACAAATAGCGTGACTTTTTTGTCAGCTACGCCTCTCTCTAGTGGTTATTCGTATATCCCCGGTGGTTGTACCATTTATGTCCCGAATGAGGCTGTTGAAGCATATAAATCAGCATGGAGCGCGTATGCCGACAGAATCTTCGGAATAGATGTGAACGGTACAGCTGTTGGCCCTGGGACTGAGTATCCGGGCTAATAATTAAACGGATAGGACTTGACAATATTCCTGAAATAGTGAGAAATAAAGCGGCAATTTGTTATCAAAGGATGAGGATTTTTTCATTATCTATCATAGACTTCTTCTATGAAGTATCGGACCGTGTGCTTTACCGTTATGACCTGGTTGATCGTGAAAGCGGAGAGTTGATGACGTACCGTCTGCGGTTCCTGTTCCTTGAGTTGCCAGACTGCTGCAAAGAATTGACGCCGGAAGTGTTACCCCTAGGGATGACTTCTGCTATTATCTCATGAACAAGCTGGATATGTCTTTAGTTTCTGAAGGGGAACCGTCCGAATTGTCTTGACATTGCGATGAAGATGAAATAGTGTTTCCCTTAGGATGAAAACGGTGAAGCCACCGGCCTGTCAGAGGAAGCCGTCGCGTCACTCTGAATAATGGACCTATTTGGACCTTTATTTCTTTGATTTTTATTGCTTTCAGGTTTGAATTTCGCTATTTTTGTAGTATGAAGCTGAAGGGCTTAATACTAGTCTTGCTTGCGGCGGTGGCGCTGCGGTCCTGCGCTCCGGATCCGTCTCCGGAGGCGTTCCTTGTGCCGGAAATCAGCGGCATCACCGTGGATGAGGGAACGCCGGGCGCAGTGGAGTTCCGTTGCAATGTAAGTTCTATGTCACAGGTGGCGGAGTACGGACTCTATTTCACTACCGCCGGCACTGCCACGAAAGCTTCGTCCGACATCCGCTCCTGGACTCGTGTGCAGGGCGTTAGATCGGGCGACGAAGA
>JAFWPT010000482.1 GCA_017509375.1 Bacteroidales bacterium
GGAAGGAGATGCTTACAGAAGTATTGTCTGGAACGACGAGCGGCCTGACATTCAGGTTGTGGGGAGCTACAGGTGCAACTATAAGCACGCGGGCAGCAGGCAGGCATATAGGACCGCCCACACTGAGGGCATAGGCTGTAGAGCCCGAACTGGTAGCCACCAGCAGGCCGTCAGCCCAATATGTAGGTAGGGCCCTGGAATTGATTGCCACATCTATTCCCAGCATAGCGGCACCTTGACGCTGGATACATATTTCGTTCAGGGCAAGCTGCGGGCCGTCGGCCGTGCACCAGCCCTCTGCCTGAAGCAGGCCACGCTCCTCTATACTATAATCCTTGCGCAAAAGTGCCCCGCATACATCTTCGGGCTTGTTCTCGGACAAGAAACCGAGACGGCCGAAGTTGACCCCAAGCACGGGAATGCCGGCAGCAACCGCTATGGCAGAGGCGGACAGATAGGTACCGTCTCCCCCGAAGCTAAGCAGCATTTCCGTGTCCGGGGCAATCTGGTCATAAGATTGTGCAGGATAAACATCAAAGCCTGCGGCACCCAGCTCGGCCAGCAGACCGAGCACTCCCGGGCTTTGTTCCAGATGCCTGTCCTTTATAAAATATGCGAGTTTCATTTCAGCCTTCAAATTTAGCACATTTTTTGATATATTTGCGGTTATGACCAGATTGAGCGTAAACATCAACAAAGTCGCCACACTGCGGAATGCACGTGGCGGCAATATGCCCGACGTGCAGAAAGCAGCGCTGGACTGCGAACGCTTCGGAGCGCAAGGCATCACCGTCCACCCCAGACCCGACGAAAGGCATATCCGGTATTCCGACGTTACGGCAATACGGCCTCTGGTGAGCACCGAATTCAATATCGAAGGTAATCCGATTCCCCGATTCTGCGAGCTGGTACAGCTGGTACGGCCGGACCAGGTCACTTTGGTTCCGGACGCAGAAAACGCTATTACTTCCGACGCCGGCTGGGACACGCTCAGTCACCGTGAATTCCTGCGGGGAATGTGCAAATCATTCAAGGACTCGGGAATACGGGTATCCATATTCGTCGACCCGGATCCCGAAATGGTAAGGGGTGCTGCCGAATGCGGTGCCGACAGGATGGAGCTGTACACGGCCGGATACGCGGCAGCTTACTCCGCCGGGCGGGAAAAGGCCATAGCTCCGTATCTCAGGGCGGCAGAAGCCGCCAGGGAATGCGGACTGGGACTCAATGCCGGGCACGACCTCAACCTGGAGAATCTCGCTTATTTCATTCAGACCATCCCCTGGACCGACGAGGTTTCGATAGGCCATGCCATAATCTGCGACGCCTTGTATATGGGACTGGAAAGCACAATAGCCGCTTACTTGGCAGAGATTCAGAAAAAATAGCTACATTTGCATTTTGCAACTTAAGAAAACAAACAGATAAAATGAAAAAGATTATTGTCGGCGTTATCGCCACCATCGCACTCGCTGCGCTCTCCAGCTGCAACTCCACCAGCGCCCCTGCCGTAAAGACCGACGGCGAAAGCAAAATAGCAGCCGGTTCCATAGTGTATTTCAACCTGGACAGGGTCCTCAACGAATACGACATGGCCAATGACCTCCGCAGTGTAGCTGAAACCAAGATAAACAGCATCAACCAGGAAGTAAACCGCAGAGGGAGCAAACTGGAGAAGGATATCAAAACTTTCCAGGACAAGATTAACAAGGGTCTCATGACCCAGTCCGTCGCAGAAATCCAGGGCAAGAAGCTTCAGGACCAGCAGAACAACTTCCAGCAGTACGCTTCCCAGAAGCAGCAGGAAATTGCCGAAGAGCAGCAGGTGATGATGAACCAGATTGCCGACGCCATAAAGACTTTCGTGGATGAATACAACGCCGAAAAGGGCTACGCTATGATCCTTACCACCCAGGGCGACATCATGCCCGCACCCGTGGTAACTGCAGATCCCTCATTGGATATAACCGACGATCTTCTGGAGGGCCTCAACGCCGCCTACGTGAAGAGCAAGTCGGAGAAGAAAGACTGACATACCCTTGAAAATAGCCATCCTGTCCTGTTTCTATCCTTTCAGAGGAGGGGTTGCTCAGTTCAACGCAAGCCTGCTTGGCGAACTGGGCCGGACCCATACTGTCAAGGCTTTTAACTTTACCCTGCAGTATCCAGCTTTTCTGTTCCCCGGCAAGACTCAGTACGTGATGGAAGGAGATACGGCCGTGCCCGTGGAGTCTGATGCTCTGCTGAGCACGGTCAACCCGTTCAGCTGGTTCAAGACAGCGCGGGCAATACGCGAGTGGGGCGCGGACCTGCTTATTGTCCGCTACTGGATGTCATGGTTTGCACCGTCGCTCGGTACCGTAGCCCGGCACGTAGGCCCTGGATGCAAGGTGATTGCAATCATGGACAATGTCAAGCCGCACGAGCCGCATTTCTTTGACAAGCCCCTCACCTGCTGGTTCCTCAAAGCGGTTGACGCCTGCGTCACCCTCAGCGACGAGGTGGCCGCAGACCTGCTGCTCTGGAAAAAAGATGCCCGTTATACTACACTGCCGCACCCTCTCTACACCCATTTCGGAGAAAAACAGCCGAAAGCGGAAGCACTCCGCAGGCTCGGCCTGGACTGCAGCCGTAAAACCCTGCTGTTTTTCGGCCTGATACGCAAATACAAAGGGCTGGATATCTTGCTGGACGCATTTGCAGGACTGGATGACAGTTACCAGCTGCTCATAGCCGGAGAACCCTACGGGGATTTTTCCGAATACGCCAAGGCCATCGAGGAGAATCCGAACAAGGAGCGTATCAAGCTGTACGACAAATACATACCCGATTCCG
The DNA here is from genome assembly GCA_017509375.1 of Bacteroidales bacterium. The sequence goes on from JAFWPT010000482.1 coordinate 2,836, forward strand.
AAGTAGCCTTGTACTTCTCTGCGGCAGATGCCGTAGTGCTACCATACAGAAGTGCTACCCAAAGCGGTGTAGGCGCACTCGCCGCGTACTTCGAACTGCCCATGATAGTCACCGATACAGGCTCCCTGCGCCGCACAGTTGAAGGACGCGGCACGGGCCTGGTGGTTGACCGGGCTGAAGCGGATTGCGTACGCGAAGGTATTTTGCGCTTCTTTAATACGGAAGGACTGCCGGATGCCTGCATATCCAACATACGCGCAGAAAAGCAACGCCTGTCTTGGTCCGAATTCTGCAAGCAATTGATAAGTTTTTGCGAAACTATATGAGACGAAATCTGATAGCATTGCTCATTCTGGCACTGGCGTTGCCGTTCAACGCCTGCGCCCAATGGTATCTGTTTCCGGGCGGAAGACCGGCCAAGGACAGCACCGCCAAGGCAAGCCGTCAAGACTCGGTCGTAGTGAAAGTGGTACCGGACAGCACCTTTCATATTGCCGCCGACACCACCCACGTAGCCGTGGACAGCACTCTTGTAGCTGTGGACAGCATGGCATTCACCGTCCCGTCCATACCTGAGACCCGCATAAGCCTTATTCTTCCTTTCAAGAGCACAGATACTCCCAACAGCAATTTCCTGGACTTCTATTGCGGAGCACTTATGGCCGCCAACCTGCTCAGTTCCGATGAAATGCATTACCGCATCGATGTTTTCGATTCTACGGTGGAATTGCCTTCCGGCCCCCAGCTTGACAGCTCGGACCTCATAATAGGACCGGTCAATATGGAAGATGTGCTTAGAATCCTGCCCGAATGCGGCAACAAATACCTTATCTCCCCTCTGGACCCCAAGGTCGCACCGCTCTCGGAACGTTACAATATCATACAAGCACCTTCAGGCTGGGACACCCAGGCGGACGAACTGGCAAGATGGCTTATCGAAGATATCCGGGGCGGCGATTCAGTGGTACTGCTACAGAGCCCGGGAGACAACGGCAGGGAGTTCAGTTCCGGCATGACGGCAGCCCTCAAGGAGCACGGGGTGATTTTCAGCACCGGATCTTCCCCTTCGGCCTGGGAAGACAAAGTCTCGGGAACCTGCCGCTTCGTACTTGCTTCCGACAACGATGAATTCTGCAGTTCCGCCGTACGGGAGATAGCGCTGATGAACATACGGGGCGGCCACAACATACTGTACAGCACCTCCAGAATCCGCGGTCTCGCCGATCTGGAGACGGAAAGCCTGCACGCAGCGGCGGCCAGGATTACAGCTACTTACTATGCAGATCCCGGCAACATAGCGGTACGCAGCTTTAGCGAAAACTACAAGTCCATGTTCAAAGGAGAGCCAAGCCAATGGTCTTTCCAGGGATACGACCTTATGTATTACTTCGGAGGCCTGGCAGGAAAGAATCCGGGAATGTGGCAGGAAGAACTTGCAGCCACCCCGGGGCAAGGCCTGCAAACCGACTTCAACTTCAATTTCAGCGGAAAGAAGAACATTGCCGTACGCCGGCTCAAATACAACGCCAACAATACAATTACTATTATCAAATAATGGAACAAGTCAGATGTCTTATCATCGGCGGAGGGCCTGCCGGTTATACAGCGGCTATTTACGCCTCACGCGCAGCGCTTTCACCCGTACTCTATGAGGGCATGGAACCGGGAGGGCAGCTTACCACTACTACTGTCGTGGAGAATTTTCCGGGTTTTCCCGGAGGAGTCGACGCCAACGCCCTTATGAGCGATATGCGCGAGCAAGCCGTGCGCCTGGGTGCTGACATCCGCCGGGGCACCGTGAGCGCTGCCGACCTGTCCAGACGGCCTTTCAGGCTCACTATAGACGGCAGCGACGAGATTGAGGCAGAATGTCTCATAATCGCCACCGGAGCCACGGCCCGCTATCTCGGACTGCCCTCGGAGCAGAAGTTCCGGGGCCTCGGAGTATCCGCCTGCGCCACCTGCGACGGGTTTTTCTACCGCAAGAAAGTGGTGGCCGTAGTCGGAGGAGGAGATACCGCTTGTGAGGAAGCGACATATCTTGCCGGTCTTTGCCGCAAAGTCTATATGATTGTTCGCAGGGACGTGCTCAGGGCATCCGTCGCCATGCAGGAGAGGGTTGCATCCACGCCAAACATCGAAATCCTTTGGAACTGCAATACCCGCGAAGTGCTTGGTGACTCATCCGGAGTTACCGGTGCCCGCCTCGAGCGCAAAGACGGAGAAGTGTTCGACATAGCCATCGACGGTTTCTTCCTTGCAATAGGGCACAATCCCCAGTCTGCGCTTTTCGCAGCTTGGGTAAAGACTGATGCAGCCGGTTATATCATTACGGACGGCCATTCCTCCGCGACCAACGTAGAAGGCGTATTCGCGGCCGGAGATGTCCAGGATCCGCATTACCGCCAGGCCATCACTGCAGCGGCATCCGGTTGCCGCGCGGCTTTGGACGCAGAAAAATTTCTTAAGAAATGAGCAAACGCACTATTTTTCCGGCAATAGCAATCCTGCTTCTCTCAGTATTGAGTGCCTGCAAGAGCCAGTACGAAGCGTTGCTGGAGAGCAACGATGCCGAAGCCAAGTACAACGCAGCCTTTGATTATTTCAACGAGGGCAAGTACAGCAAGGCCAGCCAGCTCTTCGAATCGCTCGCAGCTATCAGCAACGGAACATCGAAGGACGACACAGTCAACTATTACTGGGGCCTGAGCAATTACCGCGCTAAAGACTACTATACAGCGGAAACCAATTTCGAACGTTTTCTGGGCAATTATCCACGAAGCCCCTTTTCCGAGTCCGCGTCATTTCTGCGCCTGGATTGTCTTTACCGTGCCACATACCGTTATGAACTGGACCAGACCCCCACGTATAAATGTATTACTGCAATACATGAGTACCTGCTCAACAACCCGGACAGCGAATACCGCTCCGTGTGCGACCACATGCTCGACGACCTGGGAGAGCGACTGGACCGTAAAGCCTACGAAAGCGCTTACTTATATTACAAAATGGAAGACTATCTGGCAGCCCGTGTCGCATTGCGCAACGTATTGAAAGACAACGCCGATAACCGTTACCGGGAAGAAGTTCTGTTCTACACCGCCATGGCTTCCTACAAATATGCCGACCTGAGTTACGCCCACAAGCAGAAAGAGCGTTTCCTGGTATTCTACGACGATTATTACAACTTCATAGGAGAATTCCCGGAATCAGCCCGCAGGCCGGAACTGGACAAATTGTATGCGAAAGTGAAACAAAAATATTGAAACTTCGCCTGAAATACGTATCGTATTAGGAATATGGAAAACAAAATACCGAACAACACTATCACGAGGGACATCAAAGACCTCGCCGCCCCCACGGGCAACATTTACGAGACAACCGTAATCCTGGCCCAGAGGGCTAACCAGATTGCCCTCGCCGAGAAAAAAGAGCTCAACAAGCGCCTCGAAGAGTTCCGCAACGAGCGTGACACCATGGAAGAGACCTTCGAGAACAAAGAGCAGATTGAGATATCCAAGTATTTCGAGCGCCAGCCCAAACCCAGTCTGGTAGCAATCTCCGAATTCGAGGACGGCGAACTGTCGTTCCGCTTTGCAAAGACTGACGGAAAATCCGAATAAGGTTCCGCAATGCTGCGCAGCCTTCACATACGCAATTACATTCTCATAGACTCTCTGGACATCAAGTTTCCGGAGGGTCTTGTAATCATTACCGGACAGACCGGCGCAGGCAAGTCCATCTTACTTGGCGCTCTAGGTTTGCTGGCAGGAGACAAAGCCGAGCCGTCCATGATTTCCGACGGCGCTGAAAATTGCGTGGTGGAAGGTGAATTCGACACTCCCGACGGCCCCCGCATCATAAGGAGGGTGCTGTATTCCTCCGGCCGTTCCAGAAGTTTCATAGACGACTGCCCTGTACAACTGCAGGAACTCACTGCCCTTTGCTCTACCCTGATAGACATTCACTCCCAGCATAACAGTTTGCTGCTTACGGACAAGCATTTCCAGCTTTCGCTGCTGGACCGCTTCGCGGGCAACGAGGCCCTGCTGGACGGGTACCATAAGAACTGGAGAGCCCTGGCAGAATGCCGCAAGGAACTGGAAAACGTTCTGGACAGCTTGAGCAGAAGCAAGGCCGAACGAGATTATAACGAAGCCCAGTTCCTCGAACTCAGCGCCGCCGGGCTCCAGGACGATGAACTGCCCCGGCTGGAAGAAGAGCAGAAGGCCCTGGCCAACGCCGAGCAGATACGGGAAAGGCTGGACACGGCGCTTTGCATCTTCCGCCCGAGGGAACAGGAAAGCATGAGCGAATCGCTGCGGGATGCCCGCAAGTCCCTGGACCAGGCAGGCAGGTTTTTGCCTGACCTTTTGCCTTTGTGCGAACGCCTGGAATCGGCCCGGATAGAGTTGGAAGACATTTTTGCCGAGGCGGAAGATGCCGCTGAGCGTATAGATGTGTCCGGAGACCGCCTGGCCGCCGTAGAAGAGCGGCTTTCCCTGCTATACCGGCTCATGGCGAAACATTCCTGCGGCAGCATTGAAGAACTCATCCAGGCGCGCGAACGCTTCGGCAGTGCGGCTGCAAGTACCGAAGAGCTGGAAGAACTCAGGGACAAGCTGCAAAAGCGCCTTGCATTGCTGCAGAATGCCCTCGACGAGTATAGCGGAAAGCTGTCGTCCGCCAGGAGCAAAGCCGCCCCGCGGTTTGCGGCGGACATTGAAGCGAATCTCAAGTACCTGGAACTGGACCGCGCCAGCTTCCAGGTGGAACTCTTGCCCATCGCCCCCGGAGCTGACGGTTCAGATGCCGTATGCTTCAAGTTCGCCGCCGACGGAAGGAACGGAATGGACGTGGCGAAGTGTGCCTCCGGAGGTGAGATTTCCCGTATCATGTTGAGTCTCAAAGCCATGATGGCACGGTTCAAAGGCATGCCGACACTGATTTTTGACGAGATAGACAGCGGTGTGTCCGGCAGCGTGGCCGACAAGATGGGATCCATGATATGCCGTATGGGTGAAACCATGCAGGTCATCTCTATCACCCACCTGCCTCAGGTCGCAGCCAAAGGCTCCGCCCATTTCGTAGTGGAAAAGCAGTTCGATGCCTCCAGCGGCCGCAGTACCTCCGGAATACATCAGGTAGCCGGAGACGAAAGGGTCTCGGAAATTGCCCGCCTGCTCAGCGGTGCCAGCATTACGCCGGAGGCTCTTGCCAATGCCAGGTCCCTGCTTAGCGATACTTGATGCATTATGGCCAGGTCCCGCACAAAGCCCAAAGACATGGAGACTTTCAGGCGTCTCCTTCAGACGCATGACCTGAAAGCGACACCTCAACGCATTGCAGTCCACAGCGTGATGATGAAATTGATTCACGCCAGCGCGGAAAGCGTGTACGACGCCATCAAGGCAGAAGGGCTTTGCAAGATTACAAAGTCCTCGGTGTACAACATTCTTTCGGGGCTGGCCGACGAGGGCATTTACGCCCGACGCA
>JAFWPT010000483.1 GCA_017509375.1 Bacteroidales bacterium
AAGTACTCCATTGGTTAATGTATATACATTTGTTGGGGATAATCTGGTGTTCCCGAATACAGATCATGATTATTATTCTACATCTCCTTCTGGATTGACAAATGTTTGGAGCGCTGAGTATCTGAACTATCCGGACCAGAACCCGTTTGTCTTCTCTTATTATAGCAGTGCCAATGGAGGAACATATAGGATGAATTGCCAAGAATTTGGAGCGTACAAGATATATATAGATGGCTATTATGAGGGAAATCATGTTGCATGGGGAGAGAAACTTGTGGTGTGTGTTGGGGCTCGGAAAAAATAATAGTTATTGCCATATTCGATGATGGGTAGATTCGCAAGATACTTTTGGATAGCAGTTCTATTGATTACGGTTATTACCGTCAGTTGCGTCCGTGAGACATACTTGGAAGCAGGAGAGTCGCACGTGGTAGTGGATGGTTTCCTGTCCAATGATCCAGTGCAGAACGTCCGGCTTTTCTATACCAAGGGTCCTTCCGGCAAAGAACCTCCTGTGATTGAGGAAGCAGAAGTGTCTCTGTTTGATTTAACTACAGGGGAGCATGTCGGCGACTATTCAAGAGATGCAGGAAAAGAGATTTGGTCTCTGGCGTATAATCCTGTAGTAGGCCATTTGTATAGACTGGAGATACAAGTCCCCGCCCGGGGTTTTATGTACGCTGAGCAAGTTATGCCTGGAACTGGAATTCGTACTATTGATTTATGGTATTCTGATTCTATGGCAGATATGGCATTTAAGAAGAGATATGCTGAATATGGTTTCAGATATGCGTATGTATTTAATGACAACCTTTCATACCATTGTTGGATTTATGCTTTGAATTATAATGAGTTAACTGGTAAGCGCGAACTCGTGGAGGATATATGTACAGATTACTCTTATACTGATATTTTCAATGTTACAGGTGAGCTGGGTTCTTCCCTGTGGACAAATACGGAAATTGGTATTCCTGATTTCCTTCAGGATATGCCAGTCCACAGGCGTTTTTTGAGAATTCCTAAAGCTCAGGAGCTGACGAGGGATGAAGACTCGTTCATTGTCACGGGGCGATTTACCGGAGAGTATTTTGGGAGACAAAAGGAAGAGTCGGAGAATATGGGCGTTTTGCAAGTGATGACAGTCTCGGACGAGTATAACCGATATTTACGGGAAGTAATGATTCTGTCTGAGCAACAGGAATCATCGGATCTGGCGGACATTTTTATCCGTAATAACGTTTATTCCAATATTCAAGGCGGACTTGGTATTTGGGGAGCCCGGAATGTAACGTCGCTACGATGGCATATATATGATTATAATTGATATGAGAAATCGATTCCTTACATTGGGACTGATAGCCATGTCGGTCTTGTGTTCTTGTTCCAAGAATGAAGTACGCGATACTTCCTGTGGATTGAACAATACTATATGGGTCCCTGTCTGGGCTAAGGGGGAAATTGCTGCGTCCGGGTATACCATATCGTGGGATGGAGAATTGGATGCAGAAGGTGGTTTGACCTCGACATATGTCAAGAATGGAGAAACTGTTGAATTCACCGTTTCCTTCCGGGGATACCGTTTCTATCGGGATGGCGGTACGGACAGATATGTGACATTTTACCCAGGCAGAAACTATGAATCAAGTGTATCAGGATTGTATTACGTTGAAGAAGGCAAACTATACATTGAGAGAATCTCTGGTGGTTATTCATACGGATTTTCTACTCCTCCGGAACTGGAGCCGACGGGGATATATGACCCCTATGTCTTGGATGAGTTGTCCCATGACCGGCTATCATTCGGCGGAGTGACATATCGTCGTGTGCAGTAACCTGTCTTGTTCCATCCTACGAATGGCAGGTAAGATAATTGTCAGCGGTGAACCATCGCCCTTTCGTAAAGATTTTGCTCCCAAGGCGGCATTATAATCCCGCCTTTGGAGCAAAAAGAGCCTTCAAACGCATATAATGCGCTCGAACGATTAGAAGCTGCGGCTGACTGCCTCTCCGGAGTATTCCAGAACCGTTCCCTTTGCGTCGGGATTGTACGGGGCGGGGTGCTCCGGATCCACGACTATGACCGTGAACTTGCGGTCCTTGAGCATTCCGGGGAATTCTCCCTCGCGGGAACCGATAGTGAGGGTACGTGCGGAGTCGCTCCAGCTGATGGGGATGACCGCATATGCGCCCTTCTCGTAGCCGTAGGTCAGACCGTCATCCTCGTAGAGCTTGAAGGTGGCGTCGGAGCCTGCATAGACGTACAGCCTGATGTCCTCTGCGGGTTTTTCGTCAGACCACTGCATCTCGGGTCCGAGAGGAAGGATGGATCCGGCACGGGCATACAGGGGCATGCGCTCATACGGAGCGTCAGCTGTAAGAGTCTGGCCTCCAGGGAGGTATGCTCCGGTGTAGAAGTCATACCATCCACCCTTGGGGAGATAAACCTCCCTGTTCCTTGCTCCGTATTCAGAGACGGGGCAGGGCATCAGGGCCGGGCCGAACATCCACTGGTCGTCAAGCTCGCGGACATTCATGTCATCGGGATAGTCCATGGGCAGACCGCGCATGAGGGTATAGTCATCAAAGTGTACGGCTCCTGCCAGCGAATACAGATAAGGCATAAGGCGGTAGCGCAGGCGCATGTACCAGAGGATGCTTTCGTAGGCCTGGGAGCCCTCTTCGGCGATGTTCCAAAGCTCGCGG
>JAFWPT010000484.1 GCA_017509375.1 Bacteroidales bacterium
ATCCGCAACACCTGGAACGCCAACGCCGCATTCAACTGGGAAATCATCGACAATCTTAAACTCAAGGTCGAAGGCGGCCTGGAGGACTACCGTCAGGGCGACGACCGCTTCTACGGCCTCACAACCTACTATGTAGCCAACAACTCCACAGTAAAGAACACTCCTTCCACTCAGCACAAGGAGGCATTCCGCACCCGCTACCGCAACACCAACACCCTCAGTTACGATTTTTCCGAAAAGTTGGGAGAGAAGCATAACCTGAACGCCCTGCTCGGCGAGGAGCTCACCATCACCAAGAGCAACACCCTCACCGATATGATCGACGGCCTGCCCGTTTTCTACAATGCAGCAATGGCATGGAACTTCATGGCTTCCGGTATTCCTTCTTCATCCAATAATTACTACAGCCAGGACGACAAGCTCTTGTCTTTCTTCGGCCGTGTGAATTATGACTACGACCACCGCTACTCGCTGGGAGCCACGCTCCGTACCGACGGCAGTTCCAAGTTCGCCCGCGGACACCGCTGGGGCTTCTTCCCTTCCGCCGCCGCATCCTGGACCATCTCCAACGAGAGCTTCATGGACGACGCCCACAGCTGGGTGGACCAGCTCAAGCTACGCTACAGCTTCGGTACCGCAGGTAACAACAACATCCCTTCGGGACAGCTGCTCAAGCAGTACAGTTCTTCCACGAGCTCATGGCTTAGCATGACCAACAATATCTTTACCGCCGGCAAGGTGCTCAACAATCCCGACCTTACATGGGAGACCACATACACCCATAACTTAGGTATTGACTTCAGTTTCTGGCAGAGCCGCCTCAGCGGTAGCATCGAAGTCTATCAGAACGATACCAAGGATCTGTTGATCAATTTCCCCATCCCCGGATCCGGCTATGACACCCAATACCAGAACGTAGGCTCTACCCGCAACCGCGGTATCGAGCTCACCATTAACGCTCCCATAGTCCAGACCAAGGAGTTCTCGCTCAACTTCAGCGGCAACATCGCATACAACGTAAACCGGGTAACCAGCCTCGGCGGCCTCGAGAGCATCACGGCTCAGTCTTACTGGGCTTCTACCGAAATCGGCGATGATTACATCGTGCAGGTCGGCCAGCCTCTTGGCAATATGTACGGATACAAGTCGGCAGGTATGTACACGGTCGACGACTTCGACTGGGACGGCACCAAGTGGGTGCTCAAGGACGGCGTGCCCGATGCATCTCCCATTATCGGAGGCAGTTATCTCCGTCCCGGTGCTCCCAAGTATCAGGATATTCCCACCGAACCTGTCTATAAGAAGGATGCCGACGGCAATCAGGTTCTGGATGCCAACGGCAAGCCCGTGATTGACCATTACGAGGCCGACGGCAAGATTACCGTCAAGGACCGCACCATCATAGGCAACGCCGCTCCCGACTTCACCGGCGGTTTCTCGCTGAGCGCATACTGGAAAGGCTTTGACTTTGGCGCCAACTTCAACTTCATGTTAGGCAACCAGGTTTACAACGCCAACAAGATAGAGTTCACCTCGTCCCGCAAGTTCTACAACCGCAACCTCATCAACATGATGGATGCGGACAAGCGCTGGAACAACATCGACTGGGCTACCGGCGAGCTCGTCAACGACCCCGAGACCCTCCGCAGCATGAACAGCGGCGTGACCATGTGGAACCCGGCAGTGGGCAGCGCAATCTTCAGCGACTGGGCTGTGGAAGATGCCTCATTCCTGCGCCTGCAGACTCTCACCCTCGGCTACACTCTGCCCGAGAAACTCACGGAAAAGATCAAGGTTCGCAGGCTGCGCGTTTACGCCACCGGCACCAACCTATTCTGCCTTACCAAGTATTCCGGCTATGACCCCGAAGTGGATACCCGCCGTGCAACCCCGCTCACCCCGGGTGTTGACTACTCCGCTTATCCCAAGAGCATTGGCTTCGTGGCAGGTATCAATCTTTCATTCTAATACGACGTGCATATGAAAAAGATTATATACATCCTTTCCGCCGCTGTAATCGCGGTATGCGCATCTTCCTGCGAGGAGTTCCTCGACTCGGCGTCCCCTTCGGCGTTCGACGCCCAGACCGTCTTCTCCAACTATGACCTTGCCGAGAGCCAGATGTTCTCAGCACTCCAGTCCCTGGGCGAGACCAACTCCTACCGCGGCCGCTACCTTTGCTACATAGGCCTGAACAGCGATATCGAGTGGTACAACACATTCAAGCCCACCGACGAAAAGTATCAGATAGCAGGTTACAGCCAGCTGCCCAACAACTCGCAGCTCAACCTGAACAACGGCCCGTTCGCCAAAATGTACGAAGGCATCGAGCGCCTTAACCTCTGCATTGACGGTTTAAGGACCTATGGCAAGGTGGAGCAGAATGCCAACATGGCATACCTCCTCGGAGAGGCCCTCACCCTCAGGGCAATGATTTACTATGACCTGGTAAGGGCATGGGGCGATGTTCCCGCCCGCTTCGAGCCTACTACCAGCAAGACCATCTACAAAGCCAGGGACAGCCGTGACGTGATCTTCAAACAACTCCTTACCGACCTGGACGAGGCTATTCCCTATCTTCCCTGGCCCGGCAAAGATGCCAGGACTTCCCGTACCGACCGAGTAAACAAGATGTTCGCGCAGGGCCTGTATGCACGCATTGCACTTATGGCATCCGGCTACGCTATCCGTCCCGACGACGGAATGGTCGGCACAGGAGACCTCGGCACCGTGAGACTCTCTTCCGACCCCGAGCTCCAGAAGGATGTGCTCTATCCCAAGGCACTGGAATATCTGCGCGCAGCAATAGCCTCTGAGACCGCGTCTCTGCAGGATTACGAGACCCTGTGGCGCAACCAGAGCAACTGCGACAACCTCCACGCCGGCCCCGGCTACGAGACCCTGTTCGTGATTCCGTTCTCCGACGGACGCGGCCGTTGGAACTACTCATTTGCAGTGCGTTCCGAGGGCTCGAAGTATGCAGGCGGTTCCACCGTCACCAGAGGCGGTGACTCCGGTCCTATCCCCAGCATGTGGTTCCGTTATGACCCCAAGGACATCAGGCGAGACATCACCTGCGTCAACTGGCGCTGGAATTCCAACGACGAGAAAGAGCTTGCAGGCATCCAGAAATGGTACTTCGGCAAGTATCGCTTCGAATGGATGAACCGTGTTCCCTACACTGGAGGCAACGACGACGGCGTGAAGCCTCTCGTGCTCCGCTATGCCGACATCCTCCTCATGGCTGCTGAAATCGCCAATGAGCGTGGAGAGCTCGGGGAAGCAAAGGGCTACCTGAAGCAGATCCGTCACCGCGCATTCCCTTCTGATTACGACGCAGTAGAGAACTACGTAGACAGCATCGGCAGTAAGGAAGCCATGTTCAACGCCATCGTGAACGAGCGCGCCCTCGAGTTCTGCGGCGAAATGACCCGCAAATTCGACCTCGTGCGCTGGAACCTGCTCAAGCAGAAGATGGATGAGTCCATCGCCGAAATGAAGGATCTCCGCGACCTCAAGGGCAAGTTCGCCGGCATTAACGGACTTGACGGCGACGTTTACGTGCAGGCCAGCGGCAGCGAGATCTCCGTATGGGGCCTCACCGGCGAAACCACGAAGCCCAAGGGCAACTGGGAGAAGAAATCCGGTTACATCAACAAGACAGTGGACAGCAAGGGTGCAGACACCGGCCTGTATGACGCCCTCATCGAAGGACTGTACAACAGCGACCCCGTCCAGCACACATTCTGGCCCATCTACAACGATTCCATTACCAACAGCCAGGGCGCTCTCAAGAACGACTATGGCTATTAATATCGACGCCTTATGAAATACAGCAAAATAATCAAATCAGTTTTCCTTGCCGTACTGGCCTTCGGAGCTGTAAGCTGCACTCAGAAGGAATTCAATGAGATTACGGAACTGAATCTCGCCCGCTGCCTTGAGCCGCAGAATCTCTCCGCCCGCGTAAACAACGCCACCGGAGACGACGTCACGTTCTCATGGGACGTCAACAAGGACGCCGATCTCTTCCACCTCATCGCCTATTCCGACGAGGCAAAGACCGTCACTGCCTACGAGAATGACGCGATTGCCGCATCCGACGTGCCTTTCACCGTCAAGCTGCCCGCCGACACCGAGTACTTCTTCAAAGTGCAGGCAATAAGCGAGAAAGAAGGCCGCCAGCCCTCCGAGTGGGCCATCTACGACGGTTCCGTGCAGACCTTTGCAGTGAAGGACAATCTCTTCCCGGAGATCACCGCCCGCAGCGCCAACAGCATCACACTCAAGTGGGATTCGAGCATGCCCGACTTCAAGGAAGTCACCCATATCACCGCACGTCCCGTGAACGGAGGCAGCAAGGTTGAGTACACCCTCACCGACGCCGACAAGGCAGCCGCCAGCGCCACCGTCAGCGGACTTGCAGCTTCCACCGAGTACCAGATTATAGTGTACTACCTCTCCGCATCCCGCGGAGCCCTGGACGCCTGG
>JAFWPT010000485.1 GCA_017509375.1 Bacteroidales bacterium
GTGATTGCCTGCTTCGGCGGCGGTTCCAACTTCTCCGGCATAGCCTACCCGTTTATGCGGCACAACATCAAAGAGGGCAAGAAGACCCGTTTCATAGCGGCCGAGCCATTCTCCTGCCCCAAACTCACCCGAGGCAAATTCGAATACGATTTCGGCGACGAGGCGGGAATGACTCCCCTGCTGCCCATGTACACGCTCGGGCACAGCTTCAAGCCCGCATCCATCCATGCCGGCGGCCTCCGTTATCACGGCGCTGGCGTCATCATGTCCCAACTGATGAAGGACGGCTTCATGGAAGCAGTTGATATCGAGCAACTTGATTCTTTCCGTGCCGGCATCCTCTTTGCCCGCACAGAAGGCATTATCCCGGCCCCCGAGAGTTGCCACGCCATCGCCGCCACGATCAATGAGGCTCTGAAATGCAAGGAGACCGGCGAGGCCAAGACCATACTGTTCAACCTCTCAGGACACGGTTTCGTGGATATGAGTGCATACGACCAGTACTTCAGCGGCGAGATGCAGAACTATCACGTGTCCGAAGCCGATCTTGCAGAATTCATCAAGAGCGCCGACGCATTGAACAAATAACCGGGGGCAATCTCCCCTGCACAAGAAAAGGGCCGGCCGAAAGCAAAGCCTGCCGGCCCTTTGAAATCCCAAGTAATAAAACTATATTTGCATCTATTAATTTTTACAGGAAAATGAAGTACGTTTGCACAGTTTGCGGCTATGTCCACGACGAGGACGCCGAAAGAGTCAAGTTCGACCAGCTTCCCGAGGACTACATTTGTCCGGTCTGCGGCGTGGGCAAAGAGATGTTCGAGCCCGAGCAGTAAGAGAATAAATATGAACGAATTGGAAGAAGCTCGGCTGGGCATTGCATCAGTCGACAAGGAGTTCGCCGCCCTGTTTGAGCGGCGTATGCGTTATGTGGAGAAGGTGCTGGATTATAAGAAAGGCAACGGACTTCCCATACTCGACGCCAGGCAGGAAGAACGGGTAATAGCACGCAATATCGGAAACATAGAAGATCCTGCGATTCAGGAGTATTATGTCCTGTTTCTCAAGGATATGATGAAGATCTCCAAAGCCTTTCAGGGGCGTCTGATGCACGGGATGCGCATAGCCTACTGCGGGGTACCCGGTGCCTTTGCGCATATTGCGGCCTCTAAGGCTTTCCCCGAAGCCAAGCCTGAGTCGTACCAGGACTTCGGCAGTGCCTACCATGCCTGCGAGGCCGGCGAAGCCGACGTGGCCATACTCCCCGTAGAGAACAGCTTTGCAGGAGACGTGGGCGGCGTAATGGACCTTTGCTTCGGAGGCAGCCTGTATATCAATCTGATGCTGGAACTCGACGTATCCCAGAACCTGCTGGGCGTACCCGGGGCCAAGGCGTCCGACATCAAAAGCGTCGTCAGCCATCCCCAGGCCCTGGCCCAATGCGCCAAGTTCATCACCGACCGCGGACTGGAATCCCGTGAGTTCGGCAATACGGCTCAGGCGGCCAAATTCGTGGCTGACAACGGGGATAAGAGCGTAGGAGCCATTGCCTCCCGCGAAACCGCTTCCCTTTACGGACTGGAAATTCTGGAGCCCAACATCAACTCCCAGATAGCCAACACCACTCGTTTCGCAGTGTTCTCCCGCGCCCTCAACAAAGCAACCCTGCCAGGTACCGGAGGAGAGCACTTCATTCTTATCTTCACTGTACGCAACGAAGCGGGCGCGCTGGCTAAGATACTGAATATCATAGGTTCTCACGGGTTCAACATGAGCAGCCTCCACAGCCGTCCCGTGGCCGGCCCCCTTTGGAACCACTACTTCTTCGCGGAGTTGGAAGGCAGCGTTGACAGCGAAAACGGACAAGACCTCCTGCGTCAATTAGAAACCGTGTGCGACCGGCTCAAAATGGTGGGCGCCTACAATTCGCTGTCTTTATGACCCTGCATTTCCGGGAAGGCCCACACGCCTACGACATCACCATAGCCAGGGGGGCGCTCTCCCTGGCCTCAGGCTTATTCAGTCTAAAGCGTAAAGTTCTGGTAGTCACCGGAGACGGAGTGCCGCAGGCATACTCTCAAGCCATTCTCGTCCAGTGCAGTGAAGGTTTCCTCCTAAGCCTGCCCGACGGAGAGGATCACAAGACCCTTGCTTCCGTGGAGCTGATCCTGGAGGCTCTTATGGCCCACGGTTTTACCCGCAGCGATGCGATTGTAGCCGTTGGAGGCGGCGTAGTCGGCGACACGGCCGGATTCGCCGCCGCTTGCTATATGCGGGGCATAGACTGGTACAACGTGCCCACCACGCTCCTTTCCCAGGCGGACTCTTCGGTGGGCGGCAAGACAGGCGTCAATTTCCACGGAATCAAGAATTTAGTGGGTGCGTTCAAGCAACCGGCAGGAGTTCTCATCGACCCGGACACCCTGGACACGCTCAGCCCCCGCCTCTTCGCTGAAGGCTTGGCGGAAATAGTAAAAATGGCCGCTACCGGCGACGCCTCCCTGTTCCGCCTGCTCGAAAACACGGCCGACCCCCGCCAGGCAATGGAAGAGATACTCGCAGCTGCACTCAGCATAAAAATCGCTGTAGTCGAAGCCGATCCGCATGAATCCGGCCTGCGTGCCGTCCTGAATTTCGGGCACACCATAGGGCACGCCGTGGAAAGTGCAGGTAAAGGGAAGTATTATCATGGCGAAGCGGTAGCCATCGGGATGCTGTACATGTCGTACGGAGAGGCCGCCGTCCGCATCGAAGCCCTGCTGAAAAAGTTCGGACTTCCCACGAAGGATCCCTTCAGCACAGATGAATTGATGGCCTTTGCCGCTCACGACAAAAAGCAGCGGGGAGGAATATTCAAGTTGGTCAAAGTTAAAGAGATAGGCAGCTTCATATTCGAATCGGCAGAGCCCGGAGAATTGAGAAGCATAATCCAGGCACGCAAGATATGAAAAACACCATAGGTACCAGCGTACGCCTCACTCTCGCAGGCGAATCCCACGGCGAAATGATAGTCGCCGTGCTCGACGGCATGGCTCCCGGCATCCCCGTAGATGAGAGCTTCATAGCAGCCCAGCTGTCCCGTCGCCGGCCCCGGGGACCGGCAGATACGGCCCGCCGCGAACCCGATGAATACCGCATAGTGAGCGGCTGCTTCGAGGGCTGCACCACCGGTGCCCCCCTCACCATACTTATA
>JAFWPT010000486.1 GCA_017509375.1 Bacteroidales bacterium
AAACGCCACCAGTACCGGAGCAATGGCTTTCAACGCGCTGACGAAGATATGCCCCAGAATGCCGATACCTGTCCAATGCGGCACAAGCAGGCCAAGAATTGCACCTAATACCAGGCCTATAGCTATGCGTAGCACCAGACTGGTGCCCGTCCATTTCTTTATTATCGAACTCATATTCCGCAAAGATAGAAAAAAAGGCTCATATACAATTCAGCCACAATCCCTTCCGTACGAGTACCGGCTTTACATTTATGCCAACCGAACCAAAGAGAGTTCGCTGGCAAAGCGATGAACGCTCTTTTGAATCTTTTCGACAGTCTTCTTTCTCGGTTTGCGACGGCCATGAAGATAATGGCCCAACTGAGCCTGGTTGACTCCGGTAAGCCTTTGTAAACCAGCAAGACTGAAAATACGTCCGTATTCTTTAAGGAAAGCCGCCGGTTCAATATAAAACTCATACTTGATTTCTTCAAATACTTCGCCATCCTTTATAAATGACTCCTTCATTTCAGCATAAGCCAAATTAAAAACATTTACGGTCTGGTTGATAGTCTTCCCCTCTCCAATGCACCCATATTTCAGTTGTGCATCATCCATGTAAGCAGAGAAACCATACTGAGAAGGTTCAATAAACACTTTTACATATTTCATAATCCGGCTATTTTTTTGATGTATGTCAATGTTCCTTTTGCCACCTCCTGGCTTTGATGATGGCTCATTTTAAACTTTCTTCCGTGACTGGGCTATACCATTCAGGATGTCCATTCATCGCACTTCCTGTTTCATAGCAACCAATCTTCCTCAATCTCTTTTCCAATTCACTATATTTCATAATCAAGTTTAGACCAAACATCGCAAAAGTAGCAATTTTCCTACCAATTTCAAAATGATTCGGTGAAAAGAATCCCATTAATATGACTGGTTCACCCTAATCTGAAATTGTACATTTTTTGCGAGAAGACACAAAAAATTAGTAGATTTGCGTTTTATAGTGAAATAGCACTGAACTATGATGAATAGACTAAATATCGTTTGTGCAGCAGCGCTCTGCGCCGTAGCTTTGACCGCCTGCAATCTTGAGACCCAAGTGGATGCCCCCTCCTTGCATGAGTTATCTTTCGTAGCCTCCCGTGAAGAAGCGGCCCCTTCGTCAAAGACCGTTCTTCAAGCAGACGGAAAGAGCGTTTGGTGGAGCGTTGGGGATAAGATAATGGTATTCGCGGGCCCCGGGGCCACACCCTCGGTATTTGAGAGCAACTTATCGGAAGCGGCAGCCGTGGCCACATTCAGCGGAATCGCAGCACAAGCTGATACATATTACGGCGTGTACCCGGTAAGCGATAAGGCATCGGTTGCTCCCGACGGTACGGTCACAGTCTATCTTCCTCCAGTTCAGCAAGCCGTTGAAGGAACCTTCGATAATTCTCTTGTCCCAACGGTAGCGATAGCGGAAGGTTCGAAAATGACTTTCCGCAATGTGGCCGGCGGCATAAGGTTCTCCCTCACGGAGGAGGGCGTCAACGCAGTGGTTATAAGCGGATGCGGCGGAGAGTCCTTAGCCGGTGCCGCCACGGTGAGCATACAAAATGGCGTACCTGTATTGCAATCAGTAGCCGACGGGCAAACCCAGATTACTCTCAATGCTCCTGAAGGCGGATTTGTCCCCGGCAAGTATTACTACGCCATACTCTATCCGGTTACTTTTTCCGACGGAATGATTGTCACGCTTAAGCACGGCGGCGACATTCCGGATTCAAAACTGGTATCCCAGCGGGCACAAACCATCAAAAGGGGCAATTTCGGGATTCTCGACGGTCTTAATTCCGTTCTTCCTTCCGGAGGGAAAGTGCGCTTTTACATAACGGCGGAAAGCGATATATGTTCCGCCCTGGACATCCAGCAAAGCGACTTGAGCGGCTTTACCGTCAATGTAAACGGCAACCCGTGCCAGATTCTTTCCGAAAGCGACGGCAGCTACTACATAGAGGCCCCCGTAGCGGAAGACGATAAGTATAACGCCACTCTCCTGGGGCCCGATTATTCCATGTGGTGCGGAGCCGATGCTTTCAGTGACGTGACCGTACCTTACGCCCAATTCTGGAGCACTACCAAGGCGGCATATGTTTCATATCCACGCTACGTAAGCTGGAGTCCCCAGATGGGAAACACCCTTGATTTCCGGGACTGCCTCTCGCTCGTTAATCTCAGGCTGAAAGGAAGCGCCTCCATCAGCTCCGTCAAAATCAGAGCCCTGGGCGGGGAACGGCTGAGCGGCAAGGCCGGCTACAACGCCGAAGATGGATTCAAGCTTTCGGAAGGACTAGACTGGGCCGTTGTAAACTGTACGGAACATGGCAGTTTCGTACCTCTCAGCTCCAACGCGGTTTCGATTCCGATATTCATCAGTCCGGGCAATTATTCGCAGGGGCTTGAGCTAATCATCTGCGATTCCTCTCACAGGATGATGCGGAAGACTCTCAGCCCCGTCTCGCTCCAGAGCGGCCAGATAAGCAAGCTTCTGCTGACCTGGGCGCCGGAGGAAGACCTTCTCTTCTACGAAGGTTTCGACAACTTCGTGTGGGGCGGCGACATCATGTCGGGCGAGGGCTCGGTAGGGTATGCCCCGGACGATACCCAGATAGGCATTTCAGGTGGTCTGGACCGTGACGGTTATGCTGCATCTGCGACCAAAGTATCATATAATAATCCCGGCACAGGCTTCATCCAGCCCAATTCCAAGTCCTTGGTCGAAAACAGCACGGTCGGCGAAACCCATTCGGTCAGCGATTCCTATGTGGCGAGCCGCAATATCTCCGACTGGACCTACATGTACCGCTGCCAGGAGTGCCCCGGCTACCTTGCCGTCGGTACCGGCAACACCTATAGCGGCTGGCTCCGCACACCTTTTCTCAACAGTATCGAGAGCCTTACCGACCTTGTGATTTCGTTCCGCTTTTGCCTGCAGACCGGGTTCAACGACGCCCTGCTTGTAGATATCATAAATGCCGGATACGTAAGCTCTTGCAAAATTGACGGCGCAGAAGTGACTCCGATGTCGAAGGGTATCAAGTCCAACCATTGCGAGGCCAAATTCAACAAAAACACGGTCACGATACCCGCTTCCGCTGCGGTAGCCAAAGAATGGCACACCCTTGAACTGACGGTCACTAACGCCACAGACGCAACGCAGATCGACGTAAGGGGCGCCAGTGCTTCCGCTGGCAAGCACGGCTTCTGGTTCGACGACCTCACGGTACACTCCATCCCCGGCACATCCCGCAGGGGAAACCTTCGCTTGTTGTACTGGAACATCCAGAACGGAATGTGGTACGACCAGGCCAACAACTACAAGGAGTTCGTTGCCTTCGTGAAGAAGTACGATCCCGACGTCTGCGTTTGGTGCGAAGCGTCCTCCATCTACAAGAACAACACCAGCACTTCGGCGTCCAGCTCCAGCCGTTACCTGCCCAGCAACTGGCTGACGCTGTCCAAGCGCTACGGCCACAATTATGCGGTCACCGGCGGCTGGCGTGACAACTATCCCCAGGAAATCACGTCCAAGTATCCAATCACCAACGTGCTCAAGATTACGGATACCGATACATCCGGGAAACCTGTCGCCCATGGCGCCGCCATACAGAAAATCACCGTACAGGGTCAGGATATCTATTTTGTCACCTGCCACATGTGGCCACAGGCGTACGGCTTCGGCGTAGCCGCATCCGACCAGGAGCGCAGCAAAGCTGCCTACGAGGGTGACTATTACCGCCAGTTCGAAATGCAGTACATCCTTGCCCATACGATTAACAGCCAGGAGTATGCGAATGTAGAAAACTGGGTGCTTCTGGGAGACATGAACTCCCGGTCAAGGGTGGATAACGGCACCTACAACTATACCGCAACCAGCACGGCCTTCCTCACCCAGGACGAAATCCTGAACAACACCGACATGATAGATGTGATCAACGCCCGCTACCCGGCTCCGGACAACTTCGTTTCC
>JAFWPT010000487.1 GCA_017509375.1 Bacteroidales bacterium
CCGTGTGAAATGCTGGGAAGGGTGATAAAATCGGTTAAAAGGGAATTCCCCAGCCTCCTGTTTATTGCCGAGGTTTACGGCAAAGCCAACTACCGCCTCTATCTGGACACCGGCGGCTTTGATTTGCTGTACGACAAATCCGGAAGTTACGATATCCTCCGTGGAATCTATTCGGGAAGCCGTTCTGCAAGGGAACTCACATGGAACTGGCAGTCTCTTGGTGAGCTTCAGCCACGTATGCTCAATTTCCTTGAGAATCATGACGAGCAGCGCATCGCCAGTCCCCAGTTTGCCGGAGATCCGGACGGAGTGTGGGCGGCTTTGGCATTTGACCTGTTGTTTAACGATGCCTCCTTCATGCTTTATGCGGGGCAGGAAGCCGGAGAAAATGCAGAAGAAGGCAGTGATGGCAGGACCTCAATTTTCAATTGGTGCAAGCCTAAAAGCCTTGGGCTTTTGTATGGTTCTCTTCACGGACTTGAGCTGGCGTCTCCGGCAAAAGAATTGCTCGCGAATTATAAAGAATTGCTGAGCCTGTCCCGGCTGCCGCTGTTTATGAGCGGGGGAGTATGGGATTTGTGCTACTGCAACTTGACTTCCGCAGGTTTCAATCCCGACAAGCACTTTGTGTTCGCAAGGTTTGACCGGGAATCTGTTTGGCTGGTATTCTGTAACTTCAGTTCGGAACGGGCCAGCGCTTGTGTAGTGCTGCCGGAAGACTTTTGCCGGCTTGCTGACATCGACCAGGAGGAATGCCTTATAGATGCGCCGCCGCGTGGTTATGCTTTGATTAAATGTAGATAACGATTAATAATATGGCTAAAACTATCACAATTATCGGCTCCGGAATGATGGGCTCCGCCCTCGCTTTTCCGGCTTTTGAAAACGGAAACGAAGTGCGCCTCGTAGGTACACATCTCGACAAAGAAATAATTGACAACTGCATCCGTAATAACCAGCATCCCAAATTTGACATACCCTTTCCACAAGGCGTAAAGTATTATTATTATGAAGACTGGAAAGAGGCCGCAAAGGGCGCTGATTTCATTATTGGCGGAGTCAGTTCTTTCGGTGTGGACTGGTTCCTGGAGAATATTCTAAGCGAGCTGGATCCTTCCGTCCCGGTACTTTCAGTGACAAAAGGCCTGATAAACCTGGAGGACGGCAGTTTGATTTCTTATCCCGAGTATTGGAAGAGAGAACTTGCAGCAAAGGGAATAAATAGGGAAATCTGTGCTATCGGAGGACCTTGCACTTCATATGAGCTGGTTTTCCACGACCAGACTGAGGTGGCATTCTGTGGTAACGACTCTGCAGTCATACGTATGATGAAAGAGGCTATGCAGACCTCTTACTACCATATTTCGCTTACAAACGATGTAGAGGGCCTGGAGAGTGCGGTTGCCCTGAAAAACGGCTACGCCCTGGCTGTAGCAATGACCATCGGACTCGTGAACCGCCACCATGGCGCAGATGCCGGCCTGCATTACAATTCCCAGGCTGCCGCATTCTACCAGGCAGTGAAAGAGATGCGATACCTGCTGGAGATGCAAGGCGCCAGCAGGGATTGTGAAAATATCGGAATCGGAGACTTATATGTTACGGTTTATGGAGGCCGCACCCGCAAGATTGGTATTCTTCTGGGAGAAGGCAAGAGTTACGATGAAGCTATCGCAATTCTGGCCGGAGTTACTCTTGAGAGCCTTGTGGTCGCCCGCCGTGTATATGCCGCAATAGTCAGGAAAGCCGAACTCGGCAAGGCGGATCTTAGTTTGTATCCCATGCTTTGCCATGCAGCCGCCGTTCTTGACAAAGGTAAGGATGCAGAGCTACCTTGGGAGGCCTTCACATTCGATCAGACAAAATAGTCGATAACGACTATTTTGTCTGTACTTCCGAACCCCCGACAGCTGCCGCTGTCGACCCCTGTCAGGGGTATTTCGGCCTCCGGCCGGTCGCTTTCAGCGACTTTCTACTTTTCTTCGAACTTACGGCGGTGCTATTTAGTCACCGCCCTTTTCATATCGAATCCTGCTTTACAGGGCAAGCGGGAGCATCAGTGCAGCAACTAGTCCAAGGATAGCATAGAATTCAGGGAGAGCGCCATAGATGAGCGTATTGGTCTGGACATCATGGCCCTGGCTGATTCCTATTATACCGTTTGCGCACACCTGGCCTTGACGAATGGCTGAGAAAAAGCAGACAAGACCGACGCCAAGACCGACACCGAAGAGAACCGGGCCGTTCGCGACGAAGTCAAATCTGTAAACCAGCATCCACATGAAGAAGCCCACGAATCCATAGATGCCTTGAGTAGCGGGAAGGGCAGAGAGAATTAGATAACTGCTGGATTTTTCGGGTGCCTTCTTAAGTGCTCCCTCAGCTGCATTGCCGGCTATAGTGGTGCCGAATGCGCTTCCGATACCGGCCAGACTAAGCATGAGGCCAAGACCGAGATAACCAAGAATTTCATTCATAATTGTATAAATTTTAATTGTTTACTTACTAAGTGGTTGGTATGCGCGACCCTTGCCGTCGTAACCGGCATTTTTGAAAAATTCCAGAAAGTTAAGTCGCAAAGGATGCACGAATGCACCAAGGCAGCACATCGCCAGGTTGAGGGCATGCCCCACAATAAGGATGATGATGAAAGCAATCCATCCGAATCCGAATGACCCGTCGCCGATAGTCATTGCCGCTATGTCATTAAAAGCTTTGCCCAGCATACCGCCGGCGAGTCCAAGGGCATACAGACGAAGGTAACTGAGAACGTCTCCCAACAACCCGGTTACTGTATTATAGGTTTCCCAAAGGCCCGAGCCTATATTTTTAAGGGGGTTGCGCTTGATATCGTTGAACAGGAAAATGCCCAGCGCAGATACAACGCCCAAGGAAATTACAATCCACTTCACAGTTTCCGTGGAGAGCAGTTTTAGCATGGCCAGCACACCCACAACTACACCGCCCAC
>JAFWPT010000488.1 GCA_017509375.1 Bacteroidales bacterium
AATCCCCTCTCGTGAGAGGCTTGCGGGTGCTCTGGCTGCTCCCGCTGGTGTGCCTGGCCATCGGCCTGCAGGCAAGGACTGTCTATGTCCCGGTGGACAAAGATAGTGAAAAAAGTCATGACCAGGAACAGTTCGAGTACTTTCTTCCCGAAATCGTCGTGGTCAAGTATGCCGATGCTTCCGTGAAGCCCGAGGACATCATCCATGCGAATCGCGCGCGCGAAATCAAGATGAGCGCCGGCAAGAACTTTGACACGGAGCCGGTGTGCAGTGAAAACTTTTCCCAATGGCTGAACAGCCGCCTGAGCTACCCGGCCGACTGCCTGTATGATGGCATGCTGGTGGCCATGTTTGTGGTGGGAGAAGACGGCCAGGTGTCCGATGTGTCCATCGTGTACGGCCTCTGTGAGACGCTGGACAAGGCCGTGGCCGATTTAATTGGCAAATCCCCGGCCTGGACGCCGGCGATGAAGGATGGCAAACCCATGGCCACCGCCTTGTTCCAGCCGGTGGTGTTCCAGATTCGCACGGCCCCGACGGCCTCTTCGGCCCAGCCCGCGCCCGTGGCCTTGCATGTCCATGCCGACGGCCGCGTGGAAGGCAAAGACCAGGTGGTGCCGGGCACCGCGGTCGTCATTCATGCCGATGCCGACACGCCCATGGGCCCTGTTAACGAGCTCAAAAACTGGCTTCGGGAGGTCGGGGCGCTGAAGGTTTACTATGCCAGGCAGTCGGAAACGGAATCCGTGATGCGGCATATCGCCCCGTCCGTTTCCGATAAGAGACTGAAGGTCCTCACCTACGACGAAGCGTTGAAAGGCATCGACCGCCACGATATTTGCGTGGTCCGTATCAATAGCCAGGACAAGATCTTCTTTGAAAACGGCGCCTATGACCAGGATGCCGATATCCTGCGCATCGGCAAGGCTTTTCTCCGGAAACATGGTGCCAAGACGGTATTTACCCTCACCTATGAACGCGGCACCAGTTATGGCATGTACCAGCACATGCAGGCGCTCCTGACCCAGATCTACAACGAAGTCCGGGAGGAAAAAGCCCAGCAGGAGTATGGCAAATCCCTGGACCGTCTGACGGAGGAGGAGCGGGATGCGGTGCTTCGCCAGGTGCCCATCTGCATTCTCGAGACCGACATAAGGGGCTGATTGCGCTTGGAATCGCTTTTCTTTTTGTTTATATTTGCAGGCACAGAACTATTATGTGCCTGCAAATCAGTCTATGAAAAAACTTTTCTTCTTTCTCGTATCGGCCCTGCTAGTGTGGGCCTGTACGCCGGAGCAGATTCCTGATGTCCAGCATCAGACGGAGTGGCTGGAGCGTACCGCGGGTTTCCAGGACAACTATGAGTTGGAGCAGCTGGTGGTTTTGAGCCGGCATAATATCCGGACGCCGCTGGTGGGAAAAGGCTCTGTCCTTTCCCGCGTGACCGATCCTTCCTACCAGTGGTTCCCCTGGGAGGACCCGGCCAGCCATCTTACCGCCAAGGGAACGCGGCTCGAGTCCCAGATGGGACGGTTCTTCCGCGAATGGCTCACGAAAAAGGATTTCACCAGCCGTTATACTGCCGACAACGGGTCTTTCCGCTTCTATGCCAACGCCAAGCAGCGCTGCCAGCTCACGGCCAGAACGTTTGCCGATGCCGTGTTCCCGGGCGCGAACCCCGTCGTGGAGATGAAAGTGGCGTACGACACCATGGATCCCGTGTTCACTCCGAAGATTACCAAATTGCCGGAGGGTTTTGCGCAGAAGGCGCAGCAGGAGATCTCTGCCCGCATGGGAGACCTGAACCAGGGAATCGCCGCGCAGTATGCCGTGATAGAGAACCTGATCGGCATCAAGCGGTCTCCCGCCTATCCGGATACGACGTCATTCGGCCAGTTCCCGTCCTCGGTGAGTTTCAAATTGGATGCGGAACCCATCATGAACGGCGGCCTCAAAATGGCCTGTACGGTATCTGATGCCCTGGTCCTTCAGTATTATGAAGAGCCCGATGTGCAGAAAGCTGCCTTTGGGCACGCGATGCAGGACCAGGACTGGGTCCAAGTCGCCCTGGTAAAAGAGTGGTACGGAGATGCGCTGTTCACCGCCCCCTCCGTTGCCGTCAACGTGGCCCATCCGCTCTTGCAGACGATGCTCTCCGAGTTACGCCAGAAAGGACGCGTCTTTTCTTTCCTCTGCGGGCACGATTCCAATATCGGCAGCGTGCTGGCCGCCTTGGGAACGGCCGATTACACGCTTCCCCAGACCATTGAAAAGAAGACCCCGATCGGCGCCAAGGTGATTGTCGAGAAGTTCAAGGCCCGGGACGGCGTCGAGTATGCCGACCTCTGGCTGGTCTATGCCTCCACCAGCCAGCTTCGAAACGAAAGTTCCTTGTCCTACGTCCAGCCGCCGGTTGCCGTGCGCCTGACGCTGGATGGCCTGAAGGAGAATCCCGACCATCTTTACCTCCTTTCCGACCTCGAGCAGCGCTTCTCCCAAGCCATCGCCGCCTACGATTCGTTATAATCCTGGCAGAACTGACAGACGAAGAGCGCGCCCCGGCTTTCGCTGCGCCCTGTTCCGCTGCGCACGTGTCGCCGCACCGAGGCGTTTTCGCCACCTGGCCTGAAATCCGCTGATAATCAGCAACTTCTCAACACAGGGGTGCACTTCCATGTGCACCCCTGTAATCGTAACCAACTAATACACTTACACTTAGTTGGCAGGCGTAATGGGCATGGCCAACAATGATTCGGCCATCAAACAACGAAAGTCCTCATTCGGGTGTAAAAAGGGCTGTTTTGCACCCGTTTGCTTCATTGTGATGTGTTTGGGTGTAAAATACGGCGTTTTACACCCCAAACGTAAATAATAATCGACAAATAATGGTGATTACAAGTTTGTTATTGCTCAGATTTGTTATATTTGCTAAAAAATTAGCATATGTTTAACAACAAGCCGGCCTACGAAATGCCCGTCACCGAGCAGATTGAGATTCTTCCTGAAGCCGCTTTAGCGAGCTCTAGTCCCAACCAGTCTTATGAGGAAGACGAGAATGAATTCAAGTTTGACTAGAATCTGCACCATGAAAAGAAGCATCTTTGTTCTTGCGGCCATGATCATCGCCGCCACATCATGCCAAAAAGAAGACACGGAGAACACGGTTCCGGCAGGGCATGTGCGCACCTTCACGGCATCTTTGTCCGAACTCACGAAAACGAGCCTTGACGGTCTCACTCCGGTCTGGGGCGAAGGAGATGCCGTTTGGTTCTCCGACGGCGTGAATCAGGAAATCGTGGGCATCCGGCAGGAAGATATCGGCCAGGCCACGGCCCAGTTCTCCACCTCGTCCCTGACCGGCGAAGTCATCTACGCCTGCTATCCGGCCTCCTGTGCCTTCGGCCACATCTCCGGGACCCACGTCGGTTTCATTGTCCCGCAGTACACGGACGGTTCTTTCCGGAAAGCGAACATATGCGTGGCCACGACGGACGACGACAAGCTGTCTTTCAAGAATGCCACCGCCCTGATTCGCTTCACCAAGGAGACGGCCGATGTGGTATCTCTATCCCTGATCTGCTCCGGGAACCATCTTCTGGCCGGAGGAATGTACTTCCGCTACGTGGACAGCCGGTACGCGGGGGCCGGTCATCATGTAGTAAGCAGCATCGAAATTGACATGAGTGGCCCGGGTCCCTACTATGCTGCCGTCTTTCCCCAGACGCTGCCCGCCGGCTCGAAGATTGTCATGACCACCAGTACGGGCGCACAATATGTCCGCACTATCAATGCCGAGAACACGCTGACTCTCAATAAGATAAAGCCGTTCTCCGTGGATGCCGCCTTCTCCGGTGCCACCCTTGTTTCCGAAGGCTGGGCCGGCTCCGGTACGGAGGAAGATCCCTATCTGATTGCCTCGGAGGCCGATCTTCATCTGCTGGCCAACAATGTGAACAACAAGGTCAGTTATTACTCCGGTGTGTACTTCAGGCAGGTCCGGGATATCTCGGTATCCAACTTCCGCCCTATCGGCAGCACAAACGAAGGAAACGGCTTCCAGGGCCATTTTGATGGCAATTTCCACACAATCACCATCAACAGTTTCGATCTGAGTTATCTTTCAACGCAAAGCGCAAATGGTTACGAAGTGTATATGGGCCTCTTCGGAAGGATCAAGGGCACTTCCGGGACGACACCGTATTTGGTTATTCGCGATGTCCGCGTGGCAGGAACCATTGACACCGGAAATGACTTCACGCGCGGACCGCACTACTACGGCTCCATCTGCGGCTATGCCACCGGGAACGTCAAATTTGAGCAGTGCGGCTCTTCTCTGGGGATGCGGCTTTTCGGCTATTATGCCAAATACGCCAGCCGGGCAAAGCTGCAGGCGGCGGGCGGTTTGGTCGGTTATGCGGCAGCTACCGTACAGATTGACCGGTGTTACAATACCGGCAGCCTCGCTGCTTATTCCAACGCCAATTCCGGCAACCGTTTTTATGTGGGCGGCATCTGCGGGAATCTGAACGGGGGGTTGATCACTTTCTGCTACAATACCGGAAACATCACCGGTCAGATGACGCAGTCGGGTTATGGCGCCTTCGTCGCCGGGATTGCTGCATCCAATACAACTTCCGGCAGCGTGGAGGGCTGTTATAACCAGGGCAATATTGTTGCCTACGGTGCTTCTTCCACGTCGGCCAAAGCGGTGGGTGTCACCTACAATGCCCAGGCAAGGAGTTGTTACAACTCTGGAACCATCAAGTCATACTATGCGGGTAGCTCAACCACCGAAATCAACTACAGCGCCGGCATCTCATACCGGCAATACGGCACATACCAGAACTGCTACTACCTCCAGGGATGTGCGTACACAGACATGCTGGGTTCCGGCGGCACAATTACCAACTGCACCTACTTCATCAAGGGCGACGAGACAAATGGCGGCCTTATAGAAGGCGACGCCACCAGGAGCCTGCTGGATGCGATGAACGCCTATCAGGCAGCAGTCCATACCAGCGAGCATTACTTCTACCCCAGCCCCGACGCAGATCATCTCCCCGTGCTGGACTACGTCTCCAGGAACATGCTGGACTATTAGCTCCGCGGGAAGTGCAAATACGCACCGAAATGTGAATCTCGCGGAGCTGGTACGCTGAAAAACTGTGCCCCTAACCGTGGCATTCTCGAACCGAACCCCAAGCTTTTCCCTCTTGAACTGAAGATTCTGTTTCGTAACTTCGCAGAAAACGAGCGTCGTATGAGTCCAGGGGGTCTGGGGGGGCGCCCCCCCAGTAAGTCGAAGACATTTGGGCACCAAAAAAGCATCGCTGGAAAGCGATGCTTTTTTGTGTGCCCAGAGCGGGAATCGGTATTTTAAAACGAAGTAAACCAAAATCAATCAAATTGAGTTATAAATCAATTGTTTATAAATATATTAATTGACTCTGTTTTGTAAATGTTGTGCAAAATTGCAATTCTGTTGTGCAAAAATCGTATATTTGCACAACGTAAATTTGGTCGCTTATGGAACGGATTGTAATATTTGCCAGAACAACGAAAACGGAAGGGGAAATCAGGCTGCGGTTCCGCTTGACAGATGGCCGCAGGGCTGACCTTTATCACAAGAGCAACATCAAGGCCTCGCTCGCGGATCTTTCCAAGTTCAACGTGGACGGTACACTTCGGCCAAAGGTTTCTGTGTACAATAAGCAGTTGGAGGACGATATCACTCGCGAGATTGATGCTATGCGGCGGGCATATCGCAAGCTGGTGGAAGCCGGAGAGATAATAACGGCTGCCCAATATGAAGAATCAGTGGCAAAGGAATTGAACCCTGACGTTATTATACGCAACGAGAAGAAAACGTTGCTGTATTCTTTGAACAAGTACATTCAAGACAGTTATCGTGATGGACTTTTTGGTTTAAGTCGATACAAGCATTTCAATGGGGTACACAACCGCTTGTCCCGATATCTTCAAATCAACGGGCTGGAGGAAATCATGCCTGCCGAGTTTGATGTTGACGAGATAATGAAACTCCGCCAGTTTCTCTTTGACGAGTATCTTTACGTGCCTAAATACAAGCGAATTTATCAAGAACTAAAAAAGGTGGAGATTCCCACCAAACGTCGTGGAGCAAACACTGTTGCACACGAAATGAAGATGTTAATTACGTTCTTCAATTATTTGGAAATACGTGATGACATAGTCAAATCACCATTCCGGCGGCTTAGTCCGGACCGAAAAAAGAAACTTACCCAGACCAAGGAGGACGATCCCATCTTCCTGACCATTGACGAACTTGAAAAAGTGAAAGCAACGGAGGTGCCGGAAACATTACAGGAAACCAAGGATGCCTTTCTGGTCCACTGCGCCCTGGGCTGCCGTATCAGCGACTACAAACGCTTCAAGATGGAGCATATCTTCGTGACGGACGAGGGCATCCCCTATATCCACTACCTTCCCAAGAAGACAAAGGGCTCTCAGACCAACTACAAGGAAATTAAGACGCCGCTTGTGCGGTATGCCTTTGATATCATCAAGGCCAGGGACTTTTCCTTCCGTGTCATCTTTTATGAGGGAGGCAAGAGTGGTTACAACAAGAAGATTAAGCAGCTGCTGGAAATAGCAGGAATCGACCGTCTGGTGCCGATATACAACGAGAAGACCGGCGAGAACGAATACTTCCCTCTCTGGCAGCGCGCCAGCAGCAAGACCGCCCGCTCCACCTGCGTGGATATCATGGCCAAGTACCAGATAGATATGTACGCAGCCGGCCTTCACCGCCGCGGCAGCAAGGCCGTTGAGCGCTACACCAACATGGAAATCCGCGATGACTTTGCCTTACGTAACATTGCCTTCCGTCAACCCGCCTACAAAGTTGACAAGGATTTGAATGTGCTGGAATAATTGCGTATATTCGCAGAAAAAGAACGCTTGTTATGGGACAAAAAGAGGAGCTACAATTATTTGAGGACAAGAAAATAAGGACCTCCTGGAGTGAAGAAGATGAAAAATGGTATTTTTCCATTGTTGATGTTGTTGGAGCATTAACCGATCAGCCCACGCCCAAAAGGGCCAGTACATATTGGTCTGTGTTGAAGACGAGGCTTAAGGAAGAAGGCGCAGAAGAACTTCTTACAAATTGTAAGAGGTTGAAAATGCTATCTGCGGACGGGAAACATCATCCGACGGATGTCGCTGACATTCAAACTATCTTTCGCATTATTCAATCTGTTCCGTCAACGAAGGCGGAGCCCTTCAAACAATGGATGGCAAGGGTTGCAAGTGACCGCGTTGATGAAATGCAGGACCCAGAACTGGCTATAGAACGGGGATATGAGTATTATCGCAGGCTAGGGTATTCCGAAGCGTGGATTAATGAGCGTATGAAGGGGAGGGATGCCCGAAAAGCGCTGACAGATGAATGGAAGCGGACAGGTGTTACTGGGCAGCAATATGCGACTCTTACTGATATAATAACATATGAATGGTCCGGTATGACCACTCGTCAGTACAAAAACTATAAGGGCCTGAAAAAGGAAAACCTTCGTGACCATATGACAAGAACGGAGAGCGCGTTGAATACTTTGGCCGAGGTCGCAGCTACAGAATTATCCCAAAAGATAGACCCCCAAGGATTCAATGAGCAGAAGTCTGTCGCTAAGCGAGGTGGCCGTGTTGCCGCGACGGCAAGAAAAGAGCTGGAAAAACAACTTGGAAGGAGCGTAGTTACACGTCAAAATGCCAAGGCTCTCCATGGGCCGGAAACGCCAGAACAGATTGAAGAACAATAATGACCTGGCTGGATGTCATAACGCCTATCCCTCAAACGCTCATCTCGGACGATGAACGGCGGCAGGGTGTGAACCGGGGATTCCTTACAGCTGCGGTGCTCATCCTGGTTTTCCTTTTCATCTACTGGTTTTTCAAGGATTTGGCAGGGGTTTCTGATGCTCAGGACCATCCGATATTGCTCATTCTACTGGAACTGTCCAAGGTTCTTGCCGGTTTCATCATGTATCTGGTGGTTTGCTGGGGTTTCAAACTTTGTGTGTATGTTTTTACGCTGAAAACGGAAAATCCGAAAGATGCAGAGGACATTACCCTGCCTGAAAAGGACATTTCGGAGTCGGAGCCGCCGGCCATCAAAGATATCTGCGAGGAGGGTACTCCACCACAATTCTTTTCAAATCTTTACCGCTGGATATCTCTTGACAGTAATCGAAAAGGGCCGCAGCTGGCATATCTTTACTATGCCCTGTCTCAGCATCACATTCTGAAAGACCCCAAACCAAAGACCATGCTGGACGCCCTTGTTAACACATATTCCAGTTATTCTTTCGCCAAAGAGACTTCTGTTCGTCATGCGTGCTCGGCTATCAAGAACCGCCCGGAAGGCCGGGAAAAGAAAAATGACCAGGAACGGATTGCGGCGATTTACAATGAACTGACAGGCAAAACTTGCCAAAGCGGCCAGAATAATCAGCCAAACCAGCCAAAATCCCAGCCAGAGCAGCCAAAGCAGACTGGCAAGTAATTCGCCCTTATTGTTGTAGTACGGCATGCCGTCGCCCGATAGTCGGGTGGCGGCTTTTCCGTTACGGGCCTCTGGCGGAGAAGTCCATAACCCGCCCGGAAATACTGCAACATATGGACTTGCAATCTATCATCGAGAATGGCAGCGCCAGCGTGACCATTCAAATCACGGCAAAGGACCTCAGGGACTTTGCCACCCATCTTTTCGAAGCCGCCGTCAGAAAAGCCAAGGCCGATCAAGCATCGGCCGACGGTGACGAATACTTGAGCAAAGCCGAAGTGATGGAACTCTTCGGCGTATGTGACACCACCCTTTGGCATTGGAGCAATTCACATTATCTCAAGCCCGTAAAGGCCGGGCGGAAGATTCTCTACCGGAAACGGGATGTCATGCGGATTCTAAGCGAAAAGGAGGACAGGTTATGAGACAGATACGCAGAAATGAGGGTATGCCTTATTACACGCTTGCAAAGACGACCATCCTCTCCAAAAGTCTGTCCTTGAAAGCCAAGGCACTTTTGACCATTCTTTTGAATCTTCCGGAAGGTTGGCATTTTACTGTGGCGGGTATTCTGTCTTTCCTCCAGGAGGGACGAGAAGCCGTGATGTCGGCCATCAGGGAACTTGAGGTGGCGGGATACCTGACCAAAACACAAGTGCGGGATGCCAAAGGCCGAATCTTGGGACCGGACTATGTCGTCAGGGAAGTCATTTCGGTTACGCCGAAGTCGGAAACGCCTGCTACGGAAGACCCGTTGCCGGAAGTCCCGGAAGCGGCGGGCGCCGGGCAACAT
>JAFWPT010000489.1 GCA_017509375.1 Bacteroidales bacterium
ATCGTCTCCCTGAATTCCGTCACCGCGGGTAAGCGCCCTGGAAAGCACGCCGTCCGTATATGTGAGGCAAATTGCCGTACCGTCGAACTTCAGCTCGCAGCAGTAGCTGAACCCGCTGTCTAGCAGTTTGTCGGCCCGTGCCGCAAATTCTTCTACCTCCGAGATGCTGTAGGTATTGCCCAGCGACAGCATAGGATAACGGTGAGCCCGTTTTACGAATTCAACCCCCGTGCCCGGCTCCGCGTTGCGCCCGACCGGGGAATCCAGGTCGCTGCCGACACGCTGGGTAGGTGAGTCAGGACTGTAGAATTCCGGGAATTGTGTCTCCAGCGCTTCCAGTTCATGCATAAGAGTATCGAACTCCTGGTCGCTCATAGTTGGAGCATTGTCCACGTAATACCGACGGCTGTTCTCGTTGAGAACGGCCCGGAGCTCTTCTATCCTCTGCCTTGCTTCAGTTTTTTCCATACTCTTCTTCGCGCGTGCGCATGTAAATCATGCAAAGATATGCATTTTCCTTCGTTTTATTCGGTCTTTTTATTAAATTCGCAGGATTTTTTGAAGCATTTTTTATTCTATCGTATGAAAGATTCCATTATTATTCTGTGCGGCGGCGGCCCCGCTCCGGGCATGAACACCGTCGTTTGCTCCGTCGCAAAGACATTCCTTTCAAATGGTTACCGCGTTATCGGCCTCCACGGTGGCTACAGCGGACTTTTCAACAAGTCTCCCAGGATTGAAGACATCGACTTTTTCAAGGCGGACGCCTATTTCAACAGAGGCGGCTCATACCTGCAGATGAGCAGGTTCAAGCCCACCGATGAAGATTTCGAGCAGCGCTTTAACCTTGATCTTTTCCAGCAGAACAGCATCAAGCTTCTCGTGACCGTTGGCGGCGACGATACCGCTTCAACCGCAAACCGTATAGCCAAATTCCTCGAAGCCAAGAAGTATCCGATTGCCAATATTCACGTACCAAAAACTATAGACAACGACCTTCCCCTTCCCAACAATACTCCGACCTTCGGATTCAACTCAGCCAAGCAGGAAGGCGCCCACATCGCCCGTACAATTTACGAAGATGCCCGCACTTCCGGCAACTGGCTGCTTATTTCAGCCATGGGTCGTAGCGCCGGCCATCTGGCTCTGGGTATCGGCGAGGCTACCCACTGCCCGATGACCATTATTCCGGAGATGTTCAACAAAACGGAAATCAGTATTGATAAAATAATCAAGCTCACTCTTTCTGCTATCATCAAGCGCAAGCTTCTGGGCATAGATTATGGTACGGTAGTAGTCGCCGAGGGCGTATTCCATGACCTTTCCGCCGAGGACATTAAGGCTGCAGGAGTGCACATGACTTACGACGAACATGGACATCCCGAGCTTGGCAAGATAAGCAAGGCAGTGCTCTTCAATGAGCTACTGGAGAAGGAGTTCAAGAAGACAGGCATGAAGGTTAAGACCCGCCCCGTTGAAATAGGCTACGACGTCCGCTGCCAGGACCCCATTGCCTACGACCTGACCTACTGCTCCGAACTTGCAATGGGCGTTTATGAACTTTTCAGGAAAGGGGAGACCGGCTGCATGGTCTACGTAGACGCTTTCGGTAACCCTTCACCGCTTTACCTCCATGACCTCCAGAACGCCGAGGGCAAGATTCCTCCCCGCAGGGTTGACATCAACGGCGGAATAGCATGTAATTACTATAGCCACATTTGCCATTACATCACCCCCGAAGACTACGAAGCGGTCAGGAAGTATGTTTCAGACCCTGAAGCCTACGACTTCAAAAAAATTCTTAATTGGTAGAATCACTGTTTTTTTATTCACATGAAAAAATTCACAGTTCTGATTGCAGCGATCATGCTTGCAAGCGTTCCGGCTTTCAGCCAGGTCATACCCGGAGCCGGTTACATTAACAGTACTTTTATTTCCGGCAGCACTAATTCTGTGCAGAACGGTTTTTATGCCGGTGTATCCATGGATATGAAACTGTCCGGGCTCAAAGGCCTGTCCTTCGTTCCCGGTGCATATGCTTCCTTAATTTCATCTACATCTTCCGGCAGCTTTTTAGGCCTAGTAAGCGGGAACGGTAAATCCACCGAGATTGACCTCAGCATACCGGCCTACTTCAAGTTTACTTACGGCCTTTCAAAGGACGCAAGGGTGTTCGCCTATGCAGGCCCCACCGCTCAGATCGGCGTAATCGCCAAGAGTTATTCAAAGACTACTTCCTTCCTGGGCTCCAGCGAGAGTACAAGGGATTTGTTCAGCGGCAGTTCCGGTCTTAACCGCTTCAATGTCCTTATCGGCGGCGGTGTCGGTTTCGGCTTTTCTCAGTTTAGCATCAATGTAGGCTACGATTACGGCCTGCTGAATGTTTACCGCGGAAGCAGTGACACCGTGATGAACCGTGCAAATTTACACGTAGGCGTATCATTCGCGCTTTAGAAAAAAGTACGGTCCTTCCCTTAGAAGTCGCTGAACGCGGCCGGCTGAAGGCCGAAATACCCCGGCAGGGGTCGCCGGCGACAGCTTACAGGAAGGACAGAGACAACAAAGGAGGCCGACTGTACGGGTCGGCCTCCTTTGTTGCTCAAGCGGAAAATTCTAGTCCAGTTCTTCCACCACGGGAGCTTCGGGAGCATTCCTCATGACTGAAGCGATGCCCTGCTTCATCGTACGCTCTGAAGCATACATCTGGCTGCTGCCGATAATCTGGCCGTTGGTAGCTTTGAGATTGAAGAAAGGCTTGCCGTTCTTGGCGACCTTGATCTCGTAACGCTCTTCCACGGGAGCATTTTTCTTTACGGATTCGATGCCGTTCAGGCAAGAGTCTTTCTTGGCATAGCCTTCGCTGGTGAGGATAACCTGGCCGTTGGAAGCCTTTAGGTTAAACTGGAACTCTCCGTTCTTTCTGAGAGTGATAACAAACTTTCCCATTTCTGATTAAATAAATATAGGTTTTCGCAAACTTAATATTTTATTGTTAAATTTGCAATAATTTTTTTTAGATATGTTGACCAACGCCGAGATTAAGCGAATCAAGTCTCTGAGAGACAAGAAATTCCGCGATGAATACGGACAGTTTACCGTGGAAGGGGAGAAGCTTGTATCGGAAGCTCTGAGCTCCGGATTCAAAGTGCTGGCAGTATATCGCAGCGAAGAAATCGGGGAAGAAACCATGTCCAGAATGAGTTCCCTCAATTCTCCTTCTCCTGTCCTTGCCGTCGTACAAAAACCTACGCCCAGAAGTTTGGCGCTTGAGCGCGGTCTGTACTTGGGTCTTGACTCTGTCCGCGATCCCGGAAACATGGGCACCATACTCAGGCTCGCCGACTGGTTCGGCATCACTACTGTTTTTGCTGCCCAGGATTGCGTAGAGGTATTCAATCCGAAAGTAGTACAAGCATCCATGGGCTCCATCTTCAGAGTCAGTGTAGTCTATTGCAATCTGGAAGAAATATGCCGGCGTTTCCGGGCTATGGATATGCCCGTTTACGGTACTTTCCTTGACGGGCAGGATATATATTCCCAAAACCTGGCGGACGAGGGGCTCATAGTGATGGGGAATGAAGCATCAGGAATAAGCATGCAGGTTTCATCGTCCGTCAGCACCCGCTTGCTGATACCATCGTTTGCCGCCGGCAGAAGGACTGCAGAATCCCTGAATGTAGCTGCAGCAACGGCGATAGTTTTATCAGAATTCCGGAGAAGAAGATGAAGCGCTTGATATCTCCTCTGATATGCCTGTCATTGCTTTGCCTGGCTTCCGTTTCATGCAGCAATACAAGAGTACTATCCTCAGGACAGTACCGCCTTGCATCCAACCGTATAGCATTTGAGGGCAATAAGGACGGCCTCAGCAGTTCGGATATATCTTCCTATATCAAGCAACAGACCAACAATGCCTTGATTTCCGGATGGGTGTACAACTGGTCAAATCCCAAGAAAGACGACTGGCTGAACAATTCCCTCAGGAAAATAGGCACCGCGTCAGTGGTATTCAGCGGACGGCAGGTAGAGAGTTCCTGCGAAAACATTGCCCGACACCTGGATTACCTCGGTTACTATAA
>JAFWPT010000011.1 GCA_017509375.1 Bacteroidales bacterium
CCAAGCGGATTAGGGCGGTCCAGCACCATTACCGGGATACCCACGGAAGCGCAGGTACGCATGGCCAGGCCGAGGCAGCTGATGAAGGTGTAGGAGCGCGAACCCACATCCTGAATGTCATAAACCAGAATATCAATACCCTTGAGCATCTCCGGAGTGGGCTGCCGCGTGGCGCCGTAAAGAGAATAGACGGGCAGGCCGGTGGCCTGATCTTTACCGGTCTCCACCTTGCCGCCTGCCCACACATCTCCGCGGACTCCGTGCTCCGGGGCATACAGGGCTACGAGATTGACGTTCTCACGGAGAATGTCAATGGTGGGCTTCAGCTGGCGGTCCACCCCGCTCGGATTGGTGAGCAGTCCCACGCGTTTACCCTTGAGGCCGGCAAAGCCCCTGTCCCTAAGTACTTCTATGCCAGGCTTGACTTGGGCGCCGGCGCTTATTCCGACGGCAATCGCCGCCGTACAAAGAACGTAACGAAGAAGGTGGCGAAACAGCATATCATTACCAGAATAAAGAATCCAACATAACCGAGAGCTTCCTGCAAGTATCCGGCCACAAGTCCCGGCAGCATCATCGAGAGAGCCATAAAGGCGGTACAGATTGCATAATGGGAAGTCTTCAGCGGGCCCTGGGAGAAGTGCATCATATAGAGCATATAGGCCGAAAAACCGAACCCGTACCCAAACTGGTCAAGCACTACGCAAGCTCCGACCACCAAGAGACTCTCAGGTTGGGCCAAGCTCATATACAGATACACCGAGCAGGGCAAGGCCAGGGACAAAGCCATAGGCCACAGGCACTTGCGAAGGCCGTTCCGGGCAGCAGCAAGACCTCCGAGAATGCCTCCCGCCAGCAATGCCGCCACGCCGAAGGTCCCGAATACTATGCCGTACATATCGGTTGTGAAACCGAGTCCGCCGGCCTCGACGGGATCCCGGAAAAAGGGGAAGAGCATTTTCACGGAAAAAGCTTCGGGAAGCCTGTAAAGCAACATGAACGCTATTGCCAGCCAAACTCCTTTCTTACGGAAGAAGGAAGCGAAAGCGCCTCCGAATTCTTTCATCACGTCCCTGACGTCGCGTACTCCTCCGGCATTTACGTCATCGGAAGGCTTGGGGAGGACGAAGCAATGGTAGATTGTAAAGGCGCCGAGAATCACTGCCGAGATGACCATTGTCACGGACCAAGCGGCGGGAACATTGTCCATACGCCGCTCCAGGATGCCCGCCAGCACTACCAGGACTCCCTGGCCGAACACGGACGCGATGCGGTAGAAAGTACTTCTTATGCCGACGAAAGCCGACTGCTGCTTCTTGTCCAGGGCAATCATATAGAAGCCGTCTGCTGCAATGTCGTGTGTAGCCGAAGCAAATGCTGCTATGATGAAAAGAATCAGGGTTACGCTGAAGGTGCTGAGGCGGACCGACGCGGCGGTGAGAGCGACAGTGGCCAGCATTATCATCTGCATGCAGAGTATCCACCAACGCTTGCTGCGGAAAATGTCCACGAAGGGGCTCCAGAGCGGTTTTACCACCCACGGCAGGCTTATCAGGCTGGTCAGGAGGGCAAGGGTTCCGTTATCCATCCCCATATCCTTGAACATTATCAGGGATATAGTATTGACTATGAAATACGGAAGGCCCTCGACGAAATAGAGAGTCGGCACCCAGAGCCAGGGAGACTTGCTATTGAACGTCTGCTGCTTCATAATAGTGCTTAAGTATTTCTTTGTAACCAAAACCTTTAGTTGCCATGACTGCGGCGCCAATCTGGCAAAGCCCTACTCCGTGCCCCCAGCCACGTCCCTTCAATATAAATACATCACCTTCAGTGAAGACCTCGAAAGCCGAGCTCTTCAGGTGGGAAGGACTTAGGGCCCGCCTTATGGCAAGTTCCTTTCCTATGACCTCACTGCAGAGGGTACCGTTAATCCGGAGATACTTTATGCGTCCTGACTCGCCCCTTTCAAGGGGTTCCAAAGATATGATATTTCCGAAATCTATCCCGGTGCGCTCACGTACCAGCCTGGATAATTCCTCCCGGTCATAGCGGACTTCCCATCGGTAGAAGTCTGCAGTCTCCAGGTCGTAATCGTTAAGTACTTGAGACAGAATAGCTTTATCATTACAGTCGCAATAGGGATCCGCCACGCTCCGGAGGTAGGGATAATCCTTGTCTTCCCAGCAGGTGCTGAACAGTTCCGTCCGTCCTCCACAGCACTTGGAGAAGCGGGCATCGCATACCTTTCCTCCATACCGCAGGGTCTGCCCCCAGGTCTGGTCTATAGCATCCCGCACATTATCACAGAGTTGCGCAGGGACTCCCTGATAGCGTTGACAGTGGTCGTCGGCACAGAC
>JAFWPT010000490.1 GCA_017509375.1 Bacteroidales bacterium
CTTCGGAACCGGCGGCCCGTCCTTCCAGGGCGGCGGAAGCAAGGTAGCCAACGTCGGCCTTCATGGCACGGACCATCTCGCTCTCATTCAAATCTGCATAGGCAGGAGTCCGGAACTGGGCGCTTGCGCAAAACGGCAGAAGAACAGCAAAAAAAACAATAAAGTGTCTCATAAGCTATTCATTCACAAGTATCCAGCTTTGTCTGGACGCAAAAGGAAGACTCTTTACTTGCCGGTACGCATCGAGCGCATCGGCTATTTTATCACAAGGCGCAAGCAGCACTGCATTCAGATGACCGAAACGACTGACTACCATAGACTGCACTCCAGCATCGGCATACCTGGCAGCAAGCCTTTCGGCATTCGCCTGCTGGGAAAATGCCCCGGCTACCACGTAGAAACGATGGTCCAGGGATTTGCGGGAAACCCCTTTAATGGTAGAAGCCTTGCGCAGCAAACCATTGGAAGACAGAGTGTCGGTTGCGTACAAAGAGTCAGCAATACACCGCTCCGCGCGAGCTGCGGAATCCAGCCTGGCCTGTATGACAGAGTCCCTGTATGCGGCCTTCCGGGCCTCAGCGCTCTCTATGCGCGCCCGCTTGGCAGCAATCTCGGCGGATACGGGACGGCCGGCCAGGGTGCGAAAGAAATCGCAGGAACTGACGGCCAGCGCCAGCACCGTTAATGCAATGAAAACAGAGACCTTACTCATAATCTACAAAGATAAAATAAAAATCTTATATTTGCGAGTGCGCAAATTGATAATAATCTTAGCCCTCGTACTGTGCCGGCCGTTCGGCTTATGCGCACAGTATCTTTACAAGCTTGCCCCTCCTCAAGCAATATTCCTGCCGTCGGACACTACCACTGTGTTCATCATAGGCGATGTCATGATGCACAAGAAACAACTTGACTATGCCCCGGACAAGTTCTTGAAGCATATTTCTCCGCAGATGAAGAAAGCAGACTTCTGTGTGGCCAACATGGAGTTTTCCCTCGGGGGGCCACCTTACACCGGCTACCCGGCCTTCTCTACCCCGGACTGGTACGCCGAGTATGTTCAGCGCTGCGGGGCGAACGTTTTCCTTACGGCCAACAACCACATCCTCGACAGGCAGGTCCGTGGTCTCAAACGCACCATCCAAGTCTATGACAAGATGGCGGACTCCCTGGGAATACGCTATACCGGTGTAGGATGCGCCCCTCTTATCCTGAAAAAGCGAGGAATTACAATAGCACTTGTCAACTTCACCTACGGCACCAATGCGAAGGCTCCGGAAAGCGGAACAGACGTCCTGCGCATGAAGAAAGAAAACATATCCCAAGCCCTGGACAGCGCTCGAAGAGCCGGAGCCGACTTCATTGTGGCCCTCCCGCACTGGGGTGCCGAGTATAAGCTCCGGCACAATGCGAGCCAGGAAGAATGGGCACTGTGGCTTGTGGACCAAGGGTGCAGCGTCATAGTAGGCGCTCATCCCCATGTGGTCCAGGACAGCACCCACATAAAAGGCGTGCCGGTAATGTACTCCATAGGCAACGCCGTCTCCAATATGAGCGCGGAGAACACCCGCCTGGAACTCGCAGTCACCCTCCGTTTCGTTAATGACGGCAACAGAGGCGTGAAGTATATGCTTGAGCCTCAGTTGCATTGGATGTGGTGTACCCTGCCCGGACGTCTTACCGACAGCTATGCCACCATCTTTGTAAAAGAATGGGCCACCCGCCGCAGCGAATGGCTCATTCCTTCAGATTATGATAATATGATGGAGACCATGGGACGGGTCCAATCATCTACCGGCATTCAATGACGCCAGACTGGCAGGCTATTTCTGCTCTGCAACTACAGCAGCGTACTTATCGTATTTCTGCTGATAGCTGTCGTCAACGGTGCGGAAGCGGAAGCAGGCATTCTTGAGGTATTCCGCTACAGCGACTTTAGTCTGCTGATCCTGAAGCAGTTCGTATGCTTTCTCGAAAGGATCGATGCAAGCCTTGAGGCTGTTCTCAAACTTCTCCACCAGCGCCATGTACTTGGCGTCATCCATCTCGTTCTGGGCTTCCTCGGAGAACTTGATAGCCTGGTTGTAGAACATCTGGCCCTTGCCGATGAAACCGTAGGCGTATGCAGGGTCTATTACGGCGCACTGGTCATAAGCCGCCACAGCTTCGTCTGTCTTGCCCAGCTGGTTGCAGATGTTGCCCTCGACGTAGTATAGAGAAGGGTTGTTGGGCTCGTTCTTCTTGGCCTCGTCCAGCAGTTCGAACAGACGGTCCGTGCTGCCGTTGTTATTGATGTAATAGTTGATGAGACCAACCAGAATGCTCTGGCTCTGAGGGAATTTCTGGAATCCTTCCTCCAGGTAGTCCCTGCCCTTCTCGGCTTCGCCCTTCTTCTCAGCAATGTCTGCAAGCTTTGCATAAGTCTCTCCGCCCTCGCCGAAGTATCCTATATCGTAGGAGCGCTTGAAGAAAGTTTCTGCGCGATCCATGTCACCGTCAAGCCATGCGGTAAAGCCGGCATTGTAAATAGAGTTGGAATCCAGCTGGCTGAGGGGCTCGCTACCACGGGCCAGGGCGGCAGATTCAAACAGTTTGGAAGCCTTCTTTACGTCGCCAAGGGTGTAAGCGGTGTATGCATCCTCGGTAAACTTTCCGGATATAGAGAGCAGAGCTCCGGTGATATCCTTGGTCTTGGAGTGCTTGACATCCAGCTCGGCAGCCTTCTGATAAGCGGCAAGAGCCTGATCCAGAGCATCTTCATAGATAGGTTTGGTAACCTC
>JAFWPT010000012.1 GCA_017509375.1 Bacteroidales bacterium
ACAGGGAATACATCATGCACAAAGTAAGTGAAGACTTGATCTTCGCTTGCGAAAACTGTCTCGACTCGGGAGAGGGAATCAGGACCGAAGGCTGTATTTATGTGAACAAATATACCGCTATGGCACTCGCGTCCAGGATTTTCCTGTTCGAGGGGACCTACCGGAAGTATCATAATACGAACCCTTCTACCGGAAAACCATGGAACGGTCAATACGAATCGGCGGAAGACCTGCTCAAGCTGTCCATGCGTTATTCCGGCGAGCTTGTGGACAATTCTCCTTTTACCCTCCATTCCGACTACCGCGCGCTGTTCACCAGCCTGGCGCTGCCGTCAGACGAGGTTATCTGGGGCCGCACATGCAGCGAGGAGCTGGGTGTTGCCCACAAAGTAAGCTATAAATACTGCTCCACCACATCTTCCAAACTATACGGCCCCACCAAAGACTATATAATGATGTTTCTGGGCAGCGACGGCAACCCTCTTCCTTCCGGAGAAATATCCGTTACCAAGGAGTTTGAGGGACGTGACAAGCGTTTGGGTGCCTGTGTGCTTGCTCCCGGCATGAAGATGCAGAACGCCAAGGGGGAATTTGTGGATTTCGCGCCCAATTTCACTTGGACCACAACCGGTTACATCTGGGTAAAATGGGTGATGCCGGAATATTCACCTATGAACGAAGGCGGTACGGACAAATCTCTCAACTCTGTGCCGGTGCTCAGGCTTGGTGAGGTAATGCTCAATTACGCGGAGGCTGCCGAAGAACTCGGCCTGCTCACCGAGGATATCTGGAACAAGACTGTCGCCCGCTTGCGCAAAGTGCACGGCGGCATATCGTCCTCGCCGTTCCCCGGTAAGGGTAATTATAAGAAAGATAACTGGTTACGTGATTATTACACCAAAGACGTACTGCATCCTGTATCCCTTTCCGACGCGGCTCTTGAGATACGGCGCGAGAGGGCGGTGGAACTGATGTTCGAAGAGGGACACAGATATGACGACCTGATGCGCTGGAACCTGGGAGACATCCTGGAACGCCGCTACAACCATGTAGGCTGGAGAGGCATCTATTTCTCTCCTGAAGAGGCTAAAAGCGGCTTCGACTTCAATGGCAAGCACTACAGCGTGTCCACTGCAAGGGCTACAAACGAGACTAACTACAAGATAACCAAAGCGGCCGACAAAAACTACACCCTTTCTCAAGGCAGTTACGGTTATCTCATTTATAATTACAAACTTCAGTGGGACGAGAAGATGTACCTGTATCCCATCCCCGTAATAGCTTCCAACGTGAACCCCATGCTGGGACAGAA
Source organism: Bacteroidales bacterium (assembly GCA_017509375.1). The sequence goes on from JAFWPT010000012.1 coordinate 1,313, forward strand.
CGAGGGCTGGCAATGGAATTAACACTAAAAACCATAAGACGATGAAATCCAGACTTTTTTCTTTGTTTACAACAATCCTTGCTGCAGGCATGCTTGTAGCGGGATGCAACAAGCCCGGTCCGGAGACGGAAACACCTTCCATAACCGTGAATCCGGAGACAATTGACGCCGGTTTCGAAGAGTCCGTCTTCGAAATATCCGTGAAATCCAATTGCAATTGGAACATCTCCAAGACCGATCCGCAAGGCGAATCCGCTGATTGGGTAAAGTGCGATGTCAGCTCCGGCAACGGAGATACCTCATTCAAAATCAAAGTATTAAAGAACGAAGGTGCAGATAGGAGGAAAGCCACCGTCACCCTTTCCCACGAGAGTACCAAGGCCTTCATAGACATTAGCCAGGCGGGAAATCCGAACCCGGATGTGGAGCCGGACCCCGAACCGGAACCTGAATTGCTTGAATTGAACTTCGATTTCACTGCAGGCGGCCTGGACGGCTGGCCTACCGCGAACGACCAGTCTTGGGCGGCCTTGAAAAACTGCGATTCCGGCTGTGCCACCGACAACGGCGGGACTGCCACCGACAATTCCCGCAGACGCGCCCAAGTGTCATATACCATAGATGGAGCGGCTTATGACTTCACCCTTGCCGACCCCAACGGAGCCGAGAAGCACAACATTCGCCTTGATCCCGCAAAGGGCGTATATATAGGTACTTACCGCTTCTTCGGAATTCCTGCCATAGATGGCAGGAAGATTGTCAAGATTGAAATGGTGCAAAATGCAAGTACCCAAAATCCGGAGAAGTTCACCCGCAACGTCGGCGTGGCGAAATGGGTGTACCATAAGGATGTTCCGGTTGCGGAAATTCAATATGTTGAGGGAGGAGAACCCCAGAATCAGTACACCAACGGGGAGACCTATGTTTACGAACTTGCCGGCACTGCACCCAACACGGTTTACTGGATCAACGCATCCACAAACGCCAGCATAATCAAATCGCTGAAGCTCTGCTATGCCGATGCCGACGGCAGCGAGGCTCCTTTGGGTCCCGAGCCGGCAGATCCCGGTAACAACACCGACCCCGACCCGGGTCAAGGCACCGACCCGGCTCCGGAGATCGACCCCAACGCACTCAAGTTAAGCTTCGATTTCAGCGGGGAACCGTTTGAAGGCTGGCCTGTCGCGGCGAAATATACCCATGTGGACGGCGGAATCGAGTGCGTTTATCCCTTGAACGGCGTCAATTACGTATTTGTCCCCGCCGATTGCGATACAGCTTCCGCGGGGCAGGCGTTCTGGCAGCCGCCGGTGGACGGCAAGCCCGGCTATTTCGCTTTCAATGCCCAGTACCGTTACCTGGGGCTCCCAAAACTTGAGGGTTATATTCTCATAAAAGTCACTTGCCATAACGTCAAACTTTCTTCTGTGACTCCCAAGGTGGGTATTACAAAATCCATCGCAGCTTCTGCCGCCCATCCTGCCGAAGACGCTTATGTAAGCGGCGGCAAAATCCAAAGCTGGAATCCCGACGGAGGCGAGGAATATACCTATGAGCTTGGCGGAACGGAAGCAAATACCAGATACTATATTTACGCATACGCCAAGGGAGCGGTTGACCGTATAGATCTGGTGTACAATCCCGTAAAGCAGTGATGCGCAATCCTATAGTCATTGTTGTCCTGATGTTTGCGGCAGGAGTTCTGATGGGCTCCTGCCGTGAAAAGGACGTGCCCGGAGAAAGCATCTCGGTGAGCCCTGAGACCATTGAGGCCTCTGTGGAACTTGCAAGTTACAAGATAGACGTGGCATCAAACTGCGCCTGGACCTTGGACGTCGAGGGCGAAGACGGGGCGGAAGTGTTCTGGATGACCCCTGGACAGAGCTCCGGACGGGGCAATGCAACGGTAACGGTCCGGGTAAATGAGAACAGCTACAGAAGTGCCCGCACTGCGCGCCTTGTATTTACTACGCCCGGGGGCAAGGAAGCAATAGCGGCCATTATCCAGGCCGGGAATGAAAGCGGAGGCTCTTCACCGGAATCGGCAAGCCTCCGGCTTGGAACTTATAATCTCAGGATGCATCAGCTGGATACCGATGCCGACAATACCTGGAATGTGCGCAAGGAACGCCTGAGGGAGTCCATTATCGACTGCAATTTCGACGTTTTCGGCGTGCAGGAAGTAAGTTTCGTGATGCAGGATTGGCTGAGGACGGAGCTGGGCGACCGCTACACCTTCAAATTTTTCAGCCCTTACTCCCAGGGCGGAAGCGGCGACAGGGCGCAGGGCATAGCTTTCAAGACCTC
>JAFWPT010000491.1 GCA_017509375.1 Bacteroidales bacterium
CATCTTCCGGGTCACCCCGCAGATGATTCCCGCCGGCAGGGCCAATGTAAGCCTGACTTTCGGCGTCAGCCACGCCCTGTAGCGCTTCGGAACATACCTTTCGGGGCAAGAAAAAATTTGCTCCGTTATTTTTTCTTATCGTATTCGGATAAGAAACGCATAATCTGCACCGAAAACATAAAAATCTGCACCGCCGAGGCTGCCATCCGACGGTTTTCTGACCGGGATTGGTGATCTTTGTCCCGGCCGGTCCTTGTGTCACGGGGCCTGCGGGGATGAGTTCCGGACCGGCCTTCCCTGGCACGGGTCCGTTATTTCTTCGTACCAGATGCCCCAGCGTACAAGGTCGAACTTGCGCTGGAATTCTCCGAACAGCTCCCGTGCACGTTCATTACGGATTTCCGTCTGCAGGCGCACATGGGTACGATATACATATTCGGAAAGGCCGGCGCGTGTTCTGGTCTTGTTAAGGTACTCCACGGCTTTTGCGTCCATATCTTTTTCGTTGTAGCACTCGGCAATCATGAGGATGGCGTCGGCGTAACGGAAAATCTTGTAGTTGTTGCCGTCGTTAGTCTGGTACATGTTCGGACACCAGAACTTGGGACCGCACCACGGACGGGTATTGACGCTCTTGAAATCGTGGCCGTCATAACTCCAGGCCATGTTGTAATTCTTGCGGATGTCTTTGCTCATCTTGGACTGCAGGCCCTGGCAGAAAATGACGTTCGGCCTCATGGGCGACCATGAAGTGGCCTGGTCGCCGAGCTCGGAAACCTGGATGCCGTCATAATAGTCGGTGCCGGAAGTACGTGGATTAGGCATGCAGATGGCGGCAACGTTGGAAGTATAAACCGTTCCGCCTTGAGTGTAGGTATGCTGGATTTCGAGAATAGACTCCGGGGTGTTTTTGTTGCGGAACATCACGTTTTCCGCATAATCGTACTGCGAGAAATCGCCGTAGATCTCTTCAAGGTGTCCGAGAGCTTCAAGCGCGGTGTCCCACCTCTGGTTCCACATGGCCATCTTGGCTATGAGCATATAGGCCGTAGCGGCACCCAGACGGTGTTCCTCGTTGTCGGAAGTGCGGGTCTGGGTAGCAAGAGGGGCGATTGCCTGCAGGTCTTCGATACATTTGTTCCTGGTTTCGACCGCACTCATGCGGGGCAGTACGCCTATACGGTCCAGCGTTTCAAGATCCTCTACATCATCGAAATAGAAGGGAACGTCGCCGAAGAAGCATGTAAGCGTATAGTAGTAGAAAGCACGCAGGACTTTGGCTTCGCACAACAAGCGTATGCGGTCGGCGTTCTTGGGGTCGATCTCATGAGTATTCTTGTCGATGAATGCTCTGGAGTTCTCAATGCCTTGTATGGCGAAGTTACAGCGCTGTACACCCATGTAGCATTGCGTCCAGACGGTCTGGCCATGGCGCGGCGTAGCAGGAGAAATGTCCAGGCGTGCATCCAGGGTTCCGGAAGCGCAATACGCCACGTCGGTGCAACACTCGGTCGCTATAAGAAAAGTATAATTGTAGAAACTCTTCATCGGAATGTAGCAGCCGTTGACCACCGACTCGCATTCCGCCTTGGAACGGAAGTAGTTGTCCGGAGTGGAAATGGGCGAAAGGTCTTCCTGTAGAGAACATGCCTGGAAGAGAACGGACGCGAAAGCAAGCGCTATGATTATATTTCTGGTTTTCATAAATGCCTTCTTTTTAGTATCTGACCTGGACACTGAACGTAATAGTGCGCGACTTAGGATATGCGCCCAAGTCCACACGGCGCAGAGTGGAAGAAGTTCCTTCGGATGATACGTCGGGATCGAAGCCGTTGTAGTTCTTCCATAAGAAGAGATTATCGCCTATGACGCTGAATGTCATGTCCCTCAGGAAGTTGCCACGCTTGAAGGGCAGCGTGTAGGAGAGGGAAACGTTCTTCACGCGAAGGAAGGAAGCGTCATGAATCATGAAATCGCTGGGGAGGGCGGCGTCGGTCTTGGCAGCAGCCCTTGGAATATCCGACATCGGGTTGCGCTCGGGATGCCATGCGTTGAGCATGTAACGGTACTGGTTGCAGAAGATGGATCCGGCCATGTAGAATTCGGAGTAGTTGTAAATCTTGCCTCCGATGGAGTAGGCCAGGAACACGCCCAGACGCAGGTTCTTGTAATGGAAAGTATTCTGCAAACCGCCGTACAGATAGGGATCGGCGTTCCCCATATACACCAGATCGGCCTGCGACAAGATGCCGTCGTGGTTTATATCATAGTAACGGGGGCCGCCGTCGATATTATTGATGGAAGCATAGGCGCGGGTGACCTTGTTGCGTTCACGCTCATCCGCATTTTTCCAGGTGCCGCCGTATTTGAAGCCCCACAAAGAGTTGAGAGGATATCCGGCCACGTAGCCGTACATCATGTACTTGTTGTTGCCCGGACTGTCGTAGGCGGACACGAACTCTTCTCCGCCGATATCGTCCACCATCTGGGAGTTGTGCGAAATGGTGAAGGATGTAGTCCAGCTGAAAGCTTTCTTCACGATATTCCGGGTTTCCACCGACAGCTCTATTCCCTTGTTGGAAGTCTTGCCGATGTTGATGAATTTACTGGAATAGCCGACCTGGGTAGGAGTAGGAACGTTCAGGAGCAAGTCGGAAGTGCGCGAATCGTAAAGCTCGAGGGTTACCGACAAGCGCTCCTTGAAAGCGCTGAAGTCAAGGCCCAGGTTGTAGGCTGCAGTCTTTTCCCATTTGAGCTCCGGAGAATCCAGCCTGCTGCGGTAAGCGGCCGCCGGCTGCTTGCCGTCGAACAGGTAGCCTCCCGTGGTGGTGCTGATGGCCGCATGGGAACGGTAAGCGCTGATGGCATCGTTGCCTGAAAGACCGGCACTTACCCTAAGTGAAAGATCGTCTATCCATTTGACGCCCTTCATCCACGGCTCGTTGGCAATGTTCCATTTGAACGCGCCGGAAGGGAAGGTTGCGTATTTATGGTTGTCGGCAAAGTTGGACGCACCGTCGCGGCGTATCGTTCCGGTCAGATAGAAACGGGAATCGTAATTCCAGTTGACCCTCGCGAAGACCGAAAACTTACGGGTGGTGGAGGAAGACGTACCGG
>JAFWPT010000492.1 GCA_017509375.1 Bacteroidales bacterium
GAAGGCCAACTTGTAAACGACCAAGGAACGGAGGTGAAACTGGTGTTTACCGTCCACGACGGTATGGGTGTGTTTTCGTTCTTGCCGGAACCGGGCCGCAGCTACAGCGTGCGGGACGCCTCGGGCAAGCTTCATCCACTCCCGCCTCCGGCCGAAGAAGGAGGCTCGCTGCAGCTGCTGACCAGAAGCGGCCGGTACTACGTCAGCGCTCTGGGGTTCGGCGGAGGCACTGCAAATCTGCTTCTTCGGGACGCCACCGAGCTCCGTCCGATAGCAGAAATAGACCTGGATGGCAAGGCCGGCGCAATAATGCTGGAGAGGGAATTCTGCCGTCCCGGCATCAACCACCTTCTGCTGCTGGACCCGCGCGGCAGGATATTGGCGGAAAGGCTGTTTTTCGTACGCGACTACGACGCTCCCGCCTGCAGCGTGGACGTGGAACGTTTCACGGCCGTCCCCGGAGACCCGGTCAGGGCTACGGTCGTCCTGGTCAAGCCGGACGGAACGCCGCTGGACGGGAACTGCTCCGTATCGGTAGTCAGAGGGGCGCTCAAAGACTGGAGGCAGGGCGACGGCATAGTTTCCTACATGGGCCTGAGCAGCGAGCTGAAAGGCCGTATCAATGATCCATGTTACTATTTCGACCCGAAGATTCCGGAGCCGGAAAGGGATGTGGCCCTGGACCTGCTCATGATGATTCAGGGCTGGAGGTATTACGACCTGGAGCGAATCACGGGTATCAATGAGGACAGCATCAAAATAAAGTACTTGAGGGAAAGGGTACAGGAACTCCGCGGGCATATTTCCCGCCGGCTTTCTTCCAGGATGCCCAAAAACTTCATTTTTACCTTCCTGATTCCGCAGCAGAACATTCTGCAGTCTGTAGAAGTGGCACGGGGACGGCGTTTCGTAATAGACAGCCTTGATTTCCAGGAAAACACCGGGATGCTTATAAACATCGGCAGTTCACGCCTGGGAGCGCACTATCTTCCCAAATGGGACGGAGACCCCGCTGCAGGGCCTTACATATACAAGCCCGCCCCAGGCTTTGCAGGAAGCCTGAAGTTGCCGGAGCCGCTGCAAAGCGAGACCATGCGCGGCGACACCCTCGCGGGGGCAGTGGTTACAGCTTCATACACTGAAGACGACGTGCTGGTATTCGGCAGGAGCTACCGGGAAGACTTGCTCACGTTCAAGGACATGACGCTTGTGGAGGACCTCAGCATGACAAAGGCGATGTTCGAGTATGACGGCGAATATATGTACAACCGCAGCCGGAAGCGAAACCGGTCTGCCTACGACGGACGCGCCGAAGAGTCCGACGATTCGTGGGATACGGGCGAAGAAAACGATTCCGGGAGAGTTAAGCTGATCGTGGAAGACTCAGAGGAAGAATGGTGGAGCTTTGACATGCTGCGTCTGGAAGATCTCCGTTCACTGAGCATATCCACCCAGCCTGATCCCGTATATGGAGGCGACGGAGGGGTTGTGCATATCGTAGTGAAGCCAGGCGGGCTGCGCCGGGATACGGACCGCAATCCGTCGCTGCTGTATTTCGTGCCGCTCGGTTATCAGGCAACACGTTATTTCGAAGCTGCAGGCTACATTCAGGGAGAGAGCGGAGTTGCAGGCAAGCGCAACACCGTCTGGTGGTCTCCGGACGTACCAGTTTCCCAAGGGCGCGGAGTATTTGAATTCCGCAACGACAACTCTTGCGACTACCCTTTTCTTATCAGGATAGAAGGGATTGATACCGAAGGACGTCCTTTCTCCTGCCATAGCCTTGTGAGCCCCGAATAATACCTCAAATTCTTTGAGAAGACGATTAAAATGATTACATTTGCAGACTGGAAACTAATTTTATATTTCAATATCTGTTATGTCTAAAATCAATCTTGGCAAGTATGGTATAAAGGGCGTAAAGGAGATTCTTTACAACCCTACGTACGAGGTTCTTTACAACGAAGAGACCACTCCCGGTCTCGAGGGCTTTGACAAAGGTCAGGTGACCGAGCTCGGCGCCATCA
>JAFWPT010000493.1 GCA_017509375.1 Bacteroidales bacterium
AATCCAGGCTGGCTCCGAAACTGTTACGGCCGAGAGCCTCCCGCACACATGCAGAAAGCACCTGGAATATTACGTTGTCGTCTTCGAACTTGATTTCCGTCTTGGTGGGGTGGATGTTCACGTCAACGCTTTGGGGGTCAACTTCCAGAAAAACAAAGTAGGACGGAGTAAGCCCCTCCGGCACGAAATCTTCGTAAGCTTTCATCACCGCCTTGTGCAGGTAGGGACTGCGGAAATAGCGGCCGCCCACAAAGAAATATTGGTTGCCCAAAGCCCTGCGGGCGCTTTCCGGCCTTCCGGCGAAACCGCTTATCTTCACCACGGAAGTGTCGGCGGAAATATCCACGATGTCCCCGACCACATTCCGGCCAAGCAGGTCCAATATCCTGAATTTCAGCGATTGGGCCTTTCTCAGCACATACACTTCCTTGCCGTTGTGGGAGAGGGTGAAGGCAATATCCGGCCGGGGAATGGCGACTCGGGTAAACTCTTCCACTATGTGCTTGAATTCCACCTGGTCCGACTTCAGGAACTTGCGGCGGGCGGGGGTATTGTAAAACAGGTTGCGCACCGCGAAGTTGGAACCCTTCGGGGCTGATACTGAAGACGTTTTCACCGGCTCGTCGGGGCTGATGGTCACGCAGGTGCCGGTATCATCGGCCTCCCTGCGGGTGCGCAGCGTCACTTGAGATACGGCGGCGATACTGGCAAGGGCCTCCCCCCTGAATCCGTAGGTGATGATGCGCTCCAGGTCGGCGGCGCTGGCTATCTTGGACGTTGCGTGGCGCTCGAAGCACAGCACGGCGTCCGGGGAGCTCATGCCGGAGCCGTTGTCTATCACCTGGATCAGGGTGCGGCCGGCATCGCTCACTACCACGTCCACCTGGGTCGCTCCGGCATCCACCGCATTCTCCATCAGCTCTTTGATGACCGATGCGGGGCGCTGGACCACCTCGCCGGCGGCAATCATATTGGATATCCTGGCTGGAAGTACTTTCAGGCGTCCCATTACAGCATCTGGTAAAACTTCGCGATGAAATACAGCACGGCCACTATCAGCAGCAGGGTTATGATGCCGATAATGGTCTGGGTTTTGCCCATGTGGCCGCGTGTCCGGCGGTAGGCGCCGTCGCGCATGGAGCCCTTTATGTACGATCCGGGTACATAAGTTCCCTTTTCCTTCTCCTTGTCCAAAGTGCCGTCCACGGCACCGAACATGCGCTTGCGCTCCTCCTCTTCAGGGTCGTAGTAAATAGGCTTGTAATTGAACACCCTGTGCTCGTTATCTCCGAAAAAATTAAACAGTCCCATAAGTATGCAAAAGTAGTGATTATTTTCTATATTTGTGTTCAGCTAAAAGTATTGACCAATGAAAAGATTCAAGTTCTGGTATATTCCCGCCCTCTTTTTCATCGTTGCATGTGCTTTGAACCTGGCCGGCTGCCTGACCGAAGGGGAGCTTGAACGTATCATGAAGCCCTCGCTTATGCCGCTGCTGTGTGTTGCTACGCTGGCATACCTGCTTGAATCCGCCTCGGCCGAAGGCCTGGCGGCCGGACCGGAAGGGCAGGCCCGGGCAAGACGGGGAGCGGTGCTGCTGACTGCAGGACAGCTATTCGGGTTTGCGGGGGATACTATGCTCATGGGGAAAGGGTTCGTGTTCTTTGCAGGCGGCATAGCATTATTCCTCATAGGTCACTTGTTCTACATCAGTCTTATAGGCGGAGAATCCTGGAAAGGGCTTGGTCCCGGACGCTGGGCGCTTGCCACCGGAGGAATGCTGGCAGCCTGCTGCGGACTTGTGCTCGGCATAGGCGTAAACGGAACGATGCTGGCCCCTATGGGAATCTATGGCCTTGTTCTTACATTATTGATTTTTAGCGCTTTAGCCGGAGTGCTCAGGCCGGAAAAGAGACTCTCCGGGAGCAACAGCACCTGGTGGATACTGCTTTGCGGGGCCGTGCTTTTCACTTTCTCCGACGCCCTCATCGCGGTGCGCAACTTCGGGGAATTGAGTCCGTTCATGAGCGGCTTCGGCGTGATGTCCACATACCTTCTCGCCCAAAGCCTGCTGGCAGTGGGCGGTGCGCGCTTGATTCTGCGCAAATAAATTTACGGATGAAAAGAGTTATTTTCACAGTTATTTTCGCAACTCTGCTTATTTCGACGGCGGTGGCGGAGCGTCCTTACGTCGAAGGTGAATACCTTCCGGCCGCCTGCGGTATCACCCATAGTCAGGCGCAAACGTACGCCAACCCCATCCTCCACCTGGACTACAGCGACCCGGACGTCTGCATGCACGGCGGCGACTACTGGATGACGGCTTCTTCGTTCAACCACTTCCCCGGACTCCCTATATTACACTCCAAAGATTTGATACATTGGGACTTGGTAAACTACGCCCTCTACGATTATCCCGGCCCCCTGAGGCCCGGCGACGGAGTATGGGCCCCTTCCATACGCTACCACGACGGCTGGTTTTATATCTTCGTGGGCGACCCGGACCGAGGCATTTTCATGGTACGCTCCCAAGATCCCCTCGGCCGGTGGGAGCCCCCCGTCTGGCTCGTCCGGGAAAAGGGCTTCATAGACCCGTGCCCGCTTTGGGACGACGACGGCCGGGCTTGGCTGTCCCACGCCCTCGCCGGCTCCCGCGCCGGCCTTAAAAGCGTTGTGCTGGTGGCCCCTATGGCTCCGGACGGCACCAGTCTGACGGGCCCTGGCAGGATAGTTTTCGACGGCCACTGTTCCCAGCCCACCATAGAAGGCACCAAATTCTATAAACGGGGCGGCAGCTATTACCTCTTCTGCCCCGCCGGGGGAGTTGCCACAGGCTGGCAGACCGTGCTCCGTTCGTCATCCCCTCTCGGCCCCTGGGAAGACAAGGTGGTGATGGCTTGGCAGCCCGGCTGCATCAACGGGCCGCACCAGGGAGCCTGGGTGCAGACTCCGGACGGCGCAGACTGGTTCCTGCATTTTCAGGACAAAGGAGCGTACGGACGTATAGTGCACTTGCAGCCTATGAGCTGGCAGGGCGACGG
>JAFWPT010000494.1 GCA_017509375.1 Bacteroidales bacterium
GTAGCAGGTTCTGAGTGGCTTAAAGTAAATATGGTCAATCTTCTCAGTCTTGGTTCCCCACCAGTGGAAAGTCTCGAAGTAATCCGTCTTCTGGGCATTCCAGCGGGCGCTCCAATACTCATTGTCTATCGGAGTCATCGCAGAATCGTCTTCTGCCATGTTCCAGTCTCCGGTAAGGATGACGGGAAGATTATTCGTATTCTTGCTGGTGACGGTACTGCGGATCAGGTTAATTTCCTTGGTGTGAGCAGCGCCGTATATGCTTGGATGGGTATTCAGAAGGAAGAACTGCGTATTCGTCGGCTTGTAGGTCATGATGGCCCAGGTCGATGTCTGCGGCACATGGTCTTCCATTTCACTGAAATAAGAATTGGCTGTCGTCGGCGAGTTGGAATGCCATATAGTCCCTGAACTGTTGAGGGTAATCAGGTCTGTCCGGTAAAGGATTGTGCTGGATTCCTCCCCTTCATCCGAGCCAGGAATCAGGCCCCAGTAGCTTTCGTCTGCAAGAATATCCTTTCCATTCTCTCGTCCAAGACCATAGTGGTTGTAGCCGCTGCAATTGTTCTTTATGTCCCTCACCTGCTCTTTTTCCGCTTCCTGCAGGCCGATAACCGCCGGACGGTAATAATTGACCATAGCGTAGTATGCGCTCTTGCGGTTTGTCCAATCGCGGTCACCGGTGTCGGGGTTGCTGCTCTTGTCGCGGGCCGATGCAAAACGGACGTTGGAAGACATAACCATCATGCCCTCGGGAATGGTGTCCGGTTCCGGATTATAGGCATGGGATGTGAGTGTGTACACTTTTGCAGCCAAAGCATTGAACGAGGAACTCGTAGAGAACGTCATCTGCGTGCCGTCGGTTGCCCGTACGGTGAAACGCATTCCGCTGGCATAGGTTTGTGCCGGAATGAGCACATACATACTGTTGCCGAAGGCCAGACCATCTCCCGGAGCATATACAACGACCCTGGATGTGGCTCCGGATGCGGCGGTAATGCTGCTGAAGTCGGTGTTGAAAGGTCCGCTGACCTTCTCGCTCCCGAGGCTTTCGAACATCATTGATGATATCTTTGCGTCGTAAGTACCGGGGACGGTAAGCTTGATGGCCGCCATCATAGGGTTGAAGGTCAGGGCGCCGGAACTGCCGCTGCCAACCATCACGAATGCGGACGCATCATAAGTGTCTGACTGCATGTTCTGGGTTGCCGGAAGTGTGATTCTTGCGCTCCCTGAATTGTAATTGGACACGAATGCCGCCGGATATGCGTAATTGAACGGGGCGTTGATGACGCCAGTAATCGTGAACACGGCCTTGCTGGTCCCGACGTATTCGGAACCAGCCTCGAGGGCCGTGGAGGTGACGCCGTTCACGGAGATGGCATCTCCGGCCGCCCAGTAATTGGGATAGGACGAACCGTTCTTTGCTCCAAGGACGGTCTTGGTGGCGTCATCCGAGGGTTGGCAAATGTTGGCCTCGAAACTGAAGGTCTCGGGAACGGCAGGCTCAATAATCGGCTCCTGGGTGCATGCAACAAGGAGCACAAGTGCGAATAAACTGAACTTTTTCATACCGTCGGCTAATTATAGTTCCAACCAAAACCTTCAAGGTCGTCTTTTTCTTCAAGTTGCGTCAGGTCATTGGTGCTGGCGCAAAGAGGACGTCCGGTTCCGGCTATCAGAACCAGATGTGCGTCCGGGGTTAGATATTCTTTTTTCATAATCATCAGTAGTTGGCGCCGGGAGGCGTGCAAGTCTTCTGGGGATTGCCTCCGAGCTGCGACCAGTTCGGGCCGGGGGCTGTCGTTTTCTGGCATTTGATCTTGTAGAGAATGGCACCCTGGGATGAGCTGCCGGTCACGTAGATGGTTCCGTCAGGCCCGATCGTGGGGCTGGTCCTGGGGTTCTCAAGTTCCAAAGAGGAAATGAGTTTGCCGTCCGCGGAAGAGAGCTTGAGCAGCTTGTTTCCGCCGTAGTCGACCACATACACATAGCCCAGGGCGTCGATGGCCGGGACTCCGGTGTTGTAATTGCCCTCCGTATTGTAAACCCAGCCTTTGTCGCCGGTCTTTGAGTTCAGGCGGAATACCTTCTCCGCAGCGCGGAAGTAGGCGTTGCCGTCGGCATCGAGCACGCAGCCAAGGCCGAGGACGCCGCTGGTTGAATGGGTTTCCAGTTCCACTTTCCATATGGGAGTAGGCGCCGAATCGAATACATAATTGTCCAGATTGTACTTGGCGCAAATCATATTCTCGTTGTCGCTGGTGGCGCAGACATAGACGCAATGGTCGCTGCCTACAGCAGGCTGGCCCGCTTTGGCCAGGTAGCCGTTGCCGTCGGTGTGGCGCATGCCGAGGAGGTTGGTCTTGCGGCCGGAGTCGCTGTTGGCGGAGGTCTTCCAGTTGCCCAGGGCTCCGTCCACGACTGCTACGTGATATCCGCCGCTGGTTTCGGTGCTGGGCTCGCGTCCCTGCTTGGTGCCGCCCCTGTTGGTCGAATAAATGAGCTCTCCCTTGTATCCCGCAGCCATGCCGCCCCAGGAGCCCTTGTCACACTCAAGTACCTGTACCAACGACCCATTGGAGCGCCTGAAAACGGCGGCGTTCCTGGTCAGGTCGTTTCCGCAGTTCGTCAGGACCACTGCGACATAGTCTCCCACTATGGTAGGAATCGTATTGCGGTACTGCGATGTGTTTCCGGTGTCGTGGTACCAGTTTTCGCCGGACAGGTCGGGCCTGATGGAGTACAGGCCGCCGTGGCCGCTTTCGCTGTAGCCGTATTGCACGGGAATGTACACATTGCCCTGGGAGTCGATGGAAGGTGTTGGTGTCTGGATGTCGCGGTCGGTGATGCACGGTTCACGTTTTCCGATGTCGTAGGAGCCGAAGA
>JAFWPT010000495.1 GCA_017509375.1 Bacteroidales bacterium
AAAAGAAAGATGGCGTAGAGCTGTGCTGGGGGCAGGGTTCCTATGGCGACCACGTCTGGACCGCCAGTTTCGTAGTGCTCGGCCTGGTCCAGTCGCTGGAAGATTATGACGCCTTTAATTTCATGTTCATAAACCCGGATTTGATTGCCGCTCCGGAGAAGGTGTCGCTCACCTTTTACCGTACAGGGGACGAGCAGTTTTCCTTTGATTTTACCCGTTTCTGGTTCTTTGGGACCGAAGGGGAATCGGAGTTGCGGGAGGACGGCAGCATTCACTTCGAAGCCGAGCATCTGCTCGGCAGCGACTCCGTAATATGCATGATGCGCTTCGACAAAGGCCACTTCACTCCGACTCTGTCCAAGGATATGAAATTCAAGAAGATGGAGAAGAGGGCCTTCAAAGGCAGCAGCTATAAATCCGGGAGCGGATTCAACTTCAGCGCGGAAGATTTGATTGAAATTCTGGTAGGTGTAATAGCTGTATTAATCGGCCTCGGCTTAGTTTTGGTACTTATCGTATGCTTCATCAGGGACTCGTTATTGAAGATGACGGGACATATCTGGAAAGAATCTGTGTTCGGCAGCACCAAGCCGGAAGGCTGGGCACGGGAGGCCCCTTTCGGCGGGAGTATTCCGGTAGCTGCATATCTGCTTAAGGATTGCAGCCGTCTCACTATACTGAATTCCGCCAAGCCTGAGGATTGCATAGGCGCTTACTTCCTCGGGTGGATTCAGGCAGGAATAGTCACTCCGGTTAAAGCCCAAGACGGGCACTATGACCTGCAGTTCCCCGAGGCAATGCCGGATTTTGCCGACGATGCCGAAAAATCGCTCTTCCAAAAGGCCTATGAAGCATCCGGCTCTAACCTGATTCTGGAAAAGGGCGAGTTCGATTCGTGGGCCAAGAAGCACTACCAGTCCTTGACCGGCTGGCCCAAGGCCATAGTCAATGAGGGGAGCAGCAAGTATTCAGCCTTCAATGGGGACAAGCTTAGCGAGGCGGCTAAATTACTGCAGTTCAAAAACTTTCTCAATGAGTTCACGCTATCCCGCGAACGGGAAGTGCCGGAAGTGAGCTTGTGGGGCCAGTACCTGGTTTTTGCTCAGGTATTCGGAATTGCCGACAAAGTTGCTCAGGGATTTGCAAAGATGTATCCTGAACAGTTCAGCGACTATAGCCGGCAATATGGCTTCGACGCAGTCACCATGCAGAGCGTGATGCGCTCCTGGACCAACACTGCCCGCAGCGCCTACCGTGCCGCTTATGATGAAAAACTGTCCAGGGAATCGTCCAAGAGTTCCAGCGGCGGCTTCGGAGGCTCCTCTTCACGTGGCGGCGGAGGCGGTTTCTCCGGCGGCGGCCACGGCGGCGGCAGCAGATAAGGACAGCGGCGGCTTTCCAGGCAACGGCAGGGCTAAAACGACTGTGTATAAAGACTTTAAGTCTGGACGATATATTGGAAAAATAAAAGGCCTCTTATAAGAAGCCTTTTAAGTGCGAACCCGGGATTTAACCGTTCGACATCGCTGGTGGGCCTAAACCCAGGTGCAATTATAATTATTTTTTCGCGATTAAAAAAACTATCCTATCCAAATCAGCTCCAGAACTCACTGAACGAAAAGCTGAAATCCTTCCTCTTCTGGCCGATGGCCTCTCCAGCAAAGTCATCGCCGACCGACTCTGCCTCACCGAGCAGACCATCAAATGGTATCGGATGCGACTTCTCGAGAAGTTTAATACCCCCAACACCGTCGGGGTTATTTCTAAAGCAAAGGAACTCGGACTATTGTAGCATGTTGGGGAACCCCGAAGGCGGGTGGGGATTATTGTCCACAAAAGAGGCCAATTTCGTGAACGAGATTCATTAATTCGGCAGTTCATCCACAAAATCGTCCATTTTCATGGACGGATAGTGCGCAGCACCCCCAACGAAAAAAAGCAGGCCTAAGCCTGCTTCGTTGGGGTCAGACGGCTATGTCTTCTCGAACCGCCTTTTAGAGGACTTGGAACGCCTTTGGGCACTGCGTGAAATCATTCCTGACCCATGTAATCCGAGTGCTTGTGCCAATATAATAACCGAGGGGATAGAAGGAGGACTGCCTTACGGCACAGGCATTTGCCTAACTATCGAACGATACCCTGATATCTACGATAGTGGCTCTTGACCTTTTCAATCTTGCCATTGCGCCGACGCTTGTACGCCTTCACTTTGACAATTTTCAATATCCCCATTCTAATGGAGACTTGAACCAGCATGGAAACAGTTCTCATGATTGGAAATGTTGTTAGAAGAAGAGTGAGAGAACTTTTCGGGTCTTGTATTCGCACCTCCCCTCGGTTAAGGGGCTTTGTTAAGAAAAATCAGACATCCACTTAGGGATGGATGCCTGATAAGAGTCTCTTCTTCCAGAGAACATTTCCTGTGACAAAGGTAATCATTTTTTCACATCTTGCAACTATTACATGAACTTTTTGATCTGGAAAGTTCATCCTTTTACTACCTATGGTATAGCTTGGATACGGTCTGCATATTCCGACCACCCCTCTGATGCTTTATAGGCATCAACTGAA
>JAFWPT010000496.1 GCA_017509375.1 Bacteroidales bacterium
CTCATAGCACTCCAGATTGCATTCGGAAAAACGCTTCATTATGTGCGCCCTTACCTGCAGATCACCGGCAGAAGAAGGATAGCGATTTCCGACGGAATCTGCCAGAAAAGCAACCTCCCTATGCAAAGCATCTGCCTGGCCCCAACAATTAACGGACCACACCAGAAGCAAACAGGATATGAGCATTCGTCGCATGCGACAAAGATACAATATTTTACATCATCCTCCACATGGCGTCGCGGGCGGCGCGCTGGTGCGAGGCGTTCATCTTGCCGAAGTTCCAGCTCACACCGAGCAGCACGTAACGGCCGGGGGTGAGGGTCCAGGAGTTTTCGGAATAGTTTGCGTTGCGGGAAGTGATTATATGGCGGTACTGGTCCAGAAGGTCGGACGCCTTGAGGCTGAATGTCCAGGACTTCACGCTCTTCGATATCTTGAGGGCCGTACCCACAATGTCGTTGTCGAAGCCTTCCCCAAGTCCGCGTTGCATGGAATAGCCTACATTTGCCGATATATCCAGCACGTCCGGTATGCTCCAGTCGGCTTTCACTGAAGCGCGTACACCCCAGTAACTTACGTTGGCATCCGGATTAACGCTGTATAGAGTGATGTGGTAATTTCCGGACGTACTGGCCCTGACAGTCAGGTTCTCAGTCGGTTTGTATGTCATATCCATAGTGAGCACCGGTACGATACTACTGGTAAGGCTTTCACGGAACCCGCTCGCTCCGCTGTAGAAGCGGCTTCCGGATGCATCGCCGTACACGTCGGAAATAAAACTGCCGTAGTCCAGGGCACCCAGGTCCGGAGACGGCCCTGTTCCAGCCATCTGGTAAGAAGTCGAACGCACGTAAGAAAAATAAGGGCTTAAGGAGAACCTGAGCTTCTCTTCCTTGCCTAAAGGGAAACCGTAATCCACTGTGGTCCAAAAGCTCAGCGACGGCTTTTTAGAATTTACAGGAAGTGAATACCAGACTCCCGAGCCGTCGAACCAGCCGGCCTGTACCTCCCCGTTGAAACCTATGCCTCCCGAAGAGTAAATGTTCAGATTTGTTCCGGCCGCGTTATCGCCGGTGTCCAAATCTATATAAAGCGTATGGTTGAAATACGGCTTGAGGTAGATGTTGCCGGCACTTATCCTGGTCGGATTGGACAGGTTGAAGGTAGGCAGCTGGGAGCTCATGGACGGCTTCTGCGAGTTGCCGTTGTAATTGATGTTGATGCTGACGTTGCGTTTGTCCTTTTCCCAACTGTTTCTGTAGCGGATAAATGGAGCAAAGTTCCATTGCACTTCCCCCTCTCCGGTGTAAGTGTCTATGTTGTAGGAGCGGGCGTGGATGGTATTGGTGATTGCTCGCACCGACCCTCCTGCCTGTATGTTGCGACGCCCCTTCTTGTACTGGAGCAGCAGGCGGGCATAGTTGGAGAGGTAATCATTCTCGTTAATGGCGGAGTACCACATGCTCGGAGCTCCGTCCTGGGTGGCGTCCCGCGCCGATACTGAATGCCGGAAGAAGGAGGAAACGTAAGTCTGCACCGCCCACTCGTCCCCGAAGGGTTCAACGTACTGCAGGCTCCCGCCGAAGCGGTAGCTGTCGTCGGTGTCGGCATACTGGAGATTACGGATCTCCGGGGCCCTGCCGTCGGCGAACTCCGTCGTAGATGCGTCGCCCGAAGTGCCTTTGCCTTTCTGGAAGGAGTAGGCGCCGGTGATGGTGAGAGAGCGGCGTTTCTTGCCCAAGTCCTTCACTCCGAGGGTAAGGTCCCCGTCGGTGCTGAACGTACGCATGTTGCTGAAGGCGAGGGCGTCGGAGCTGTTGAGGGAAGCGGCGTCCGCAGAGGTGACGCTCTCCGTCTGCGAAGCCTTGTCCTTTATGGTGTACCGCACTTTGGGCTCGAAGGTGAACGCCCACTTCTTCCGGTCCTTGTTCCTGATTTCCATGTTCATCTGGAAGCCGTCCTGGGTGGTGACGGTGCTGCGGTCCGATACGGAACGGACGTCGGAAGCCGCCTCCTGGAAGGTAGTACGGTCGGAATGGGAGAGAACGTCCGAATGGGCGTCGTTGAAGGATGCGGCGGCGTTTATCTCCATTCCCTTTATTCGCTCCGTGTTGTAGTTCACGCCCGCCTGGGCGCTGCGGGGGTTGCCGCGGATGAGGTCGAGGTCGGTGTCTCCCGATGCGAACACCCTTACCGTGTTTTCATCGTAGGCATTCATGCCGGACAGCACCGCCGTCAGCTGGTCTTTCTCGCTGTAGGAGGAAATCATACCGCTGCCGTTGTAGAGCAGGGGTTGGTAACTCACGTACGGTTTCTCTTCCTTCCCAGGTATGGAGGTGCCGCCGGAGAGCCTGACGTTGCCGAAGAAGCCTTCTTTGTACTCCTCTTTCAGCACTACGTCCATCACCTTTTCTTTCTTCTCGTCCGCTATGCCGCTGAATGCCGCGGCGTCGGATTCCTTGTTGATTACCTGCACCTTGTCCACCACCTTGGCCGGCAGATAGTTAAGGGCCGCGCTGCGGTCGCCGCTGAAGAAGGTCTTGCCGCCTACGGTTATCTTATCCACAGACTCGCCGTTCACCTTTATCTGGCCGTCCGAGGACACTTCGATGCCTGGCATCTTCTTCAGGAGGTCTGCCAGCACGTCGCCCTCCATCACCTTGAACGCCGCGGCATTGTAGATGAGGGTGTCCTGGCGGATTTCCAGGGGGTTGGCAATCGCGGAGACCTTGGCCGCCTCCGTCTTCCATTCGGTGACCAGATCGGAGAAGGTGTCGTTGTAGGAGTGGTAATACGCCTCGTGATAGTACTCGCTCAGCGCGCCGGAGGCTGCGGTGACCTTCTCGC
>JAFWPT010000497.1 GCA_017509375.1 Bacteroidales bacterium
ATTTCATTTACCTATCTACAGATTGGGATTCTCTTTCTTCCAGTCTGCTACTGCCGGAACGATTCCGAGGCTCACGATTTCGTCACGCATCTTGCAGAGGTGCTCGTAGGAAGCCTGGAGGTCGGCCATTTCGGTTGCAGTGCCCTTGGGGGCGCAGAAGTGTACGCCGTCGGCATCGATTACGGTAGGCATGGCCATCATCACGTTCTTGTAGCCGAGGGCATCGTCATTAACATAGCAGCCTGCGGGCCAGGTGAACTTGGGACCTCCCATTGCAGCCTCAATCATCTTTACAGCTTGATAAGCCGGGCTCTGGAAGGAACTGCGTCCGCGCAGCTTGATGATGTTGGAGCCGCCCTGCACGGTGGCGTGCTTGATTTCCGCCCAGCGCTCGGGGGAAAGCTGCTTCTGAGCCAGAGGGGTGCCGTCAATCAATGCTTCGCTGGCAAATACTGCCATGGCCTCACCGTGTCCGCCATAGGTGTATGCTCCGGTAACTTTGCACTGTTGCACGCCGAATTCGGCAGCGAGGGCCTCCTGCAGGCGGGTGCTGTCCAGGGCTGCCAGGGAAGTGAGCTGGTTGGGCTTGAGTCCGGAATGGATGAGGGCGGTAAGGGCCGTCACGTCGGCAGGATTGAAAATCACGACTACATGCTTGACATCGGGGCAGTACTTCTTGATGAGGTCTCCGAATTCAGCTGCAATCTGGCAGTTGCCTTTCAACAGGTCTTCGCGGGTCATTCCCTCTTTGCGGGGAGCGCCGCCGGAAGATATGATGTACTTTGCATCCTTGAAAGCGACTTCGGGGTCAACAGTCCAGGTAACGTTGGCACCTTCGAAAGCACAATGATAAATTTCTTCCGCTACACCGTGTACACCGGGCTCATAAATATCGTAGAGACAGATGTTGGGGGTGAGACCGAGCATGAGCGCAGTCTGGGCCATATTGGAGCCGATCATTCCGCCGGCGCCCACGATGGTCAATTTTTCGTTAGTCAAATATTTCATTTTCAATATGAATTAAAAAGTCTTGTTAAGAGTCGAGGCATAAGCCTCGCTGAAAATCGGGCCAAAATTACAAAATTTCTTGCATAATAAAAATTATCACTATCTTTGTCGCGTTATAACTATTTATGGCACTATATCTACAAAAAGACCTTGATGACGACTATCACTCGCGGATAGGAGTCTGGCAAATTACCGAGACGGAAGCCGAGCTTCGCGCTCTCTCGTCCATTCCTTCGGACGAACTGGAGGAAATCTCATACATAAAGAGTGAATCCCTGCGCAAGCAGAAGCTTGCAGTGCGGGCGCTCCTTGACGCTATGTTCGAAGAGAAGGTGTACCTGAGCCATCACGACAACGGAAAGCCTTACATCGAGAACAATGCAATCAATATCAGTATCACCCATACCGATAAATACGTCGCTCTTATCCTGAACGACGTGGAGGAGGTAGGAATAGACTGTGAGTCGCTGGACCGCGATTTCAGCGCAGTCGAGAAGAAGGCTCTTTCCGAAGATGAGCTCGAGGAGCTGGACGACGATGCCGACGACCGCCGTACCCAGTTCGCCATTTACTGGTGCGCAAAGGAAGCCGTTTACAAGAAGATGTCCCAGTACAACGTGGACTTTGCGGAGCAGATTGAAATCGAAGCCGTACGCCCCCGCAAGGAAGGCGAACTGGACGCTACCTTCATCAATAAAGACGGCTACGAAGAAGAATTGAAACTCGAGTACATCACTTTCGACCGTCACGTACTTGTCTGGGTAATAGGCGAAGAGTAGCTTGTCGCCCGGCGTGATGATAATATCCGCAACAGGTATCCGTAAGAGTTTCGGCACCCTCGAAGTGCTGAAAGGGGTTGATTTGCAGGTGCAGAAGGGGGAAATCCTTTCGGTCGTGGGGGCTTCCGGGGCCGGAAAGACCACACTGCTGCAGATTCTGGGCACCCTTTCCTCTCCGGACAGCGGTACCCTGGTCATAGAAGACACCACCGTGTTCGACAGCGGACGCCGCAGCCTCAAAGGCGACGCTCTGGCTGCTTTCCGTGGGCGCCGCATAGGCTTCGTTTTCCAGGAGCACCACCTGTTGCCGGAATTCACCGCCATGGAGAACGTCATGATGCCCGCCCTTATCGCCGGCAGGACAATGCAGTCTGCCAGGGCCGATGCCCAACGTCTGCTGGAACTCGTCGGCCTGTCCGGGCGCAGCGGACACAAACCGTCCGAACTTTCCGGCGGCGAGCAGCAGAGAGTGGCGATTGCACGTGCCCTGGTTAATTCTCCCGCCGTGCTTTTTGCCGACGAGCCCACCGGAAACCTGGATTCCGCAACCAAGGCAGAGATTCACAAACTTTTGTTCCACCTTCGTGACGCCCTCGGCCAGACCTTGCTCATAGTTACCCACGACCCGGAACTGGCAGCTTTGTGCGACCGGTGCCTGGTAATGAAAGACGGGCAATTCGTAGCGGCTTGAGTTCCACAAAAGACATACTTCTCGGACGCCTGAGGAGCGGGGAGCAGCTGAGCGGGAAAGACCAGTTCAGGCTCACCTTGATGCTCGCCGTTCCTGCCATCCTGGCCCAGCTGTCTAGCGTGTTGATGCAGTATATCGATTCCGCCATGGTAGGCCGGCTAGGAGCCAATCCGGCGGCCTCCATAGGCCTTGTGTCCACCTGTACCTGGCTATTCAACGGTTTTTCCATGGCCGTTATGACAGGCTTTACTGTTCAGGTAGCCCACGCTTGCGGTGCAAAAGACTTCGGGAAGGCGAAAAACCTGTTCCGTCAGGGCATCTTCAGCGTGTTCTTGTTCAGCATGCTGCTGGGTGCAGCCGGCCTTTCCATCAGCGGCCCGCTTCCCGGCTGGCTAGGCGGCGGTCCGGAAATAAACGGGGATGCAAGCGCATACTTCCGTATCTTTTCCGGCTTCCTGCCGGTAGGAATGTTGGGATGGGCAGCCTGCGCTATGCTCCAGGCCAGCGGCAACATGAAAGTGCCCAGCATAATATACGTGGGCATGTGCCTGCTCGACGTGGTGTTCAATTACATATTCATCTACTTGCTCGACATGGGTGTCACCGGCGCCGCCCTTGGGACCGGAGTAGCCGAATCTATTACTTCTTTGTTTTCCTTCTGGTATGTGGCGACCCGGTCGAAAGAACTCAAGCTGAAAGGCACCAGAGGCAGCTGGATTCCTTCTGCGCAAACCCGGAAGGCAGCTCTCGGCATCACGGGGCCCCTATGGCTCCAGAACGTAGTGATGCGAGGGGCTTATGTGGCAAGTACACTGATAGTTGCGCCCCTGGGACCCATTAGCATTGCAGCCAACACCTTTGCCATCACGGCGGAGAGTTTCTGCTATATGCCCGGCTTCGGACTCGAGGAGGCTTCTACCACGCTGGTGGGACAGAGCCTGGGGGCGGGCCGCAGGGACCTGGCCAAGCGTTTCGGCTGGATAACCATAGGCATGGCTATGGGGATAATGTCCCTGCTTGCGGTAGCCATGTATGCATTTGCCCCCCAGATGCTCGGTATAATGAGTACGGATCCGGAAGTCGTGCGCCTGGGCAGCCGGGTGCTGAGAATTGAAGCCTTCGCGGAAGCTCTCTACGCCGCCGCTATCGTGAGCGTGGGAGTGTGCGCAGGAGCCGGCCAGACTCTTATTCCTACCATTGTGAATTTGGGTACCATGTGGATCGTTCGCATTGGTCTGGCACTACTTTTGACGCCTGTCTATGGCCTGGTAGGATATTGGATTGCCATGTGCTTGGAACTCAGTTTCAGGGGCATCATTTTCCTGCTTTACGTGCGTAGCGGTCATTGGCTCAAGAAGTGGGCCACTGCCCCGCAACTTTAGGTAACGATTGCTAATAGACGAAAAATTAGTACCTTTGCAGGCATGGGGCGTTTTGTGCAAGGCAAAGCGGCGAGGAAGAAACATGATGAGCCGGAAAAGTCCGTATGGAAGTCGGTTCTCGGTTTTTTCATCACATTGATCAGCGCGGCTGCTGTGGTAGCTGCGTTCAGTTGGCTTTGGTTTGTGAAACTGCATAACGATCTGCCCAAAACCGCTCTCCTGAAAATTCGCAACGACGCCTGGGTGGCCAGGATGGAGGTAATAAGGCATAAACTCGACCTTTATGAAGAGAATCTCGCCGGCATAGAGGCGCGCAACAACGAGGTCTATCGTTCCATCTTCGCGCTCGATCCGGTGACGGATACGCTGGTGCGGGACAGCAGCCGGAACGAGATGGAAGCGCTGATAGCCCGCCTGGATGCAGTCCAGAACCGTATCGACAGGCAAATGGCAGCGATGGGGGAGGTGGCTCTGGTGGCGAAGAAAGCAGGGGATATGGTTTCCTGTATCCCGGCTGTGCCGCCGGTGCTCCCGAAGAAAGGAACTTACCATCTCTCCAGTCCCTTCGGTACGAGGACGGACCCGATATTCGGTACTCTCGCCCGCCATACCGGCCAGGATATCGCTACAAAGATAGGCAATCCAGTGTATGCGACCGGCGACGGAGTAGTAGAGAAAGTGGATTTTAAATATACCGGTTACGGTAACGAAGTGGTAATTGACCACGGATTCGGATACAAGACGCGTTACGCTCACCTGAACACCATCGATGTGGGAGTGGGGCAGG
The DNA here is from genome assembly GCA_017509375.1 of Bacteroidales bacterium. Next base: position 4,648 of record JAFWPT010000497.1, read on the forward strand.
CGCTCCACCGTGGTGACAAGATAGGAGAAGTAGGCAAGTCGGGCAAATCCACCGGGCCTCACCTGCATTATGAGGTGCTGTACAAGAACGACCCTGTCAACCCTATGAGTTTCATGGACATGACAATGCCGGTGGAGGAGTACAGGGCTATGATTGTAAATCGGAAGATGGAGAAGGAAGGCGGCACGCGCCCGAGCGTTTCGGACTTCGGCAGGAGACAAAAGAAACAAGGTACAAATGGACGGAAGTAAAAAGGATAAAGGCAACCGGAATCTCGATATCCGCAAAGCCGGCGGGCGCATCTCCCGCTGGGTGTGGGTGGCTTTGAGGTTTGTGCTCACCGTGCTTTCGCTCGGAATAGTTGCCTACGTGATTTTCGCCCTGGGATACAGCACCCGCACGGAAAAAGCCTTGATACGGCAGAACGAGGAGTACGCGTTGCTTTATCCCGAACTACCTGCCAAGCTGTCCCGGATCGGGGAAGATATGGACCGCCTGGCCAAGAAGGACGACATCATCTACAAAGATATTTTTCATGCGGAGCCACCGCAGGACGACCCTATGTCTTCGCTCGGGATTTTCTTCGGAAGCGACTCCATCCCGGATGCGGAACTGGTGTTCTACACAGCCCGCAAGGCGGACCGCCTGGTGGCCGACGCCGCCCGGGTTGACAGCTTGTTCCGGGACATTGTAGGATTCCTGAAGCAGGACGGCTTCATAATGCCCCCGATGGAACTACCGTTGAAGGGCCTGAACTACACCCAGACAGGGGCCGGAGTGGGTACGAAAATAAACCCCTTCTATTCCACCCTGTCGCAGCACGAAGGGGTGGATTTCATTGTGCCCCAGGGAACGGACGTGCTGGCTCCCGCAGCCGGTATCGTGAGCAATGTAACCAGATCCCGGAAAGGCGGGGGGAATACTGTAACCATCACTCATAAAGGAGGTTACAAGACTTATTATGCACATCTCTCGGATATCTTCGTGGGGCAGGGGCAGAGAGTGAAAAAAGGTGCCCGCATAGCAACCAGCGGGATGTCCGGAAATGCTTACGCCCCACATCTGCATTACGAGGTGTCAAGGGATACTACCCGGCTGGACCCCTTGAACTATATATTCGCTTCCGTGAGCCCCGAGGACTATACCAATATGGTCTTCATGGCCCGTCATACCAAGCAATCAATGGATTAACACAATATGGAAAAGCTCTACTATTCAATCAGCGAAGCTGCGGAGATCCTGGGGGAGTCCGTGTCCCTCGTCCGCTTCTGGTCCAATTCTTTCCCGAAATTACTCAAGCCTAAGCGCACCGCCAAGGGTAACCGGCAATATACGGCGCAGGATATCGAGCTGCTGAAGCAGATTCATTTCCTGGTAAAAGATAAAGGCCTCACGCTGGAAGGCGCCGCCAAGCAGATTTCCGTTGCAAAGGCCTCTGTCAGCAACTCGGTGAAGGCTATAGATTCGCTGAAGGAAATCAGGGCTCAACTTATGGAAATAAAGAATTCCTTATAAGGAAAAAAATTCATACCTTTGCATTTCTTAGACAATAATAGTATCAATATATGGCCCCTATCAAGAAAACCAAGAAAGTCGGAACTCCGATTGACGAACGCGAAACTTTCGTATCCCTGCAGAAGAATTTTGCAGATTCCGAGTCCAATACCGAGGAAAAACTTAGGATTCTGTATGATCTGCAGAATGCCGACAATGAAATCGAGAAGCTGGTCCAGCTCCGCGGTGAACTTCCTGCCGAGGTCGCCGCTCTGGAAAAAGAAGTGGACGGCTGCAACGCCAGGATAGACGGTATCGAGGAAGTGATTGCCCAGTACAACCAGAATATCGTGGCAATGAACGATGATATCGTGAGCCTGGACGGCGACATCGAAAAGTACCGCAAGCAACTGGAGAAGATATCCAACAGCCGTGAATTCGATTCCATCAACAAGGAACTCGAGAACCTGGGCATCCTCCGCAAGATTGACGAGAAGAAGATTGCAGAGTCCAAAGATGCCATCGCTGAAAACAAGGCTACTATCCAGCGCGTACAGGAGAAGCTTGAGGTGCTCAACGTTGACCTCGAAGCCAAGAAAGAGGAGCTTGCCGTTATCGTAGAATCCACAGCCAAGGAAGAGAAGATTCTCACCAAGAAGCGTGACGAGCTCTCCGAGAAACTCGACGAGCGTACTCTCAGTGCCTACAACCGCATCCGTGCCAGTGTCCACAACCACCTGGCGGTAGTTACCGTTTTCAACGGTGATTCCTGTGGCGGCTGCTTCAACACCATCACTCCGCAACGCCTCATCGATATTGCCTCCGGTAAGAAACTCGTCATCTGCGAGCACTGCGGGCGCATCATTGTGGCATCGCCCCAGGCCGAAGAATAATGGCAGAAAGCGCTTCCAAAACCACACGCAAGAAAAACCGTCCTGCGGCAGACCTTGATTCGATAGGGCTTGAGATGGGTAACAAACCCCCTCAGGCTCTTGACGTTGAGGAGGCTGTGCTCGGTGCCATGCTCATTGAGCCCTCCTGCGTAGATATGGCAATGGAGGAACTCACGGCCTCGTGCTTCTACGACAAGAAGCACAAGATGATATTCGAGGCTATGAGCGCCCTCGTGCTGGATCATACATCCATTGACATCATAACCGTGAGCAACCAGCTCAAGGCCAACGGAAACCTTGAGGTGGTGGGCGGTCCCGTAGTGCTTGCCGGCCTGTCCGAGAAAGTCGGCAGCGCCGCCCACATGGAGTACTACGTCAAGATTCTCAAGCAGAAGACCATACAGAGGGACCTGATTACCGCTTCCTACGATATCCTGCGGGACGCTTACGATGAGTCGGTGGGCGTGGATGACTTGATCGACAAGGCCCAGACCAAGGTGTACGACGCCATCCAGAGCAATGTGCGCAAGGAGGTCCAGGACATAGGCAGCATTATCAACGAGGCTATGGGCGACCTCCAGGAGCAGCAGAACTCGGAGGGCCTCAGCGGCGTGCCGTCGGGATTCGTGAGCATAGACCGCATCACCAACGGCTGGCAGCGCTCGGACCTCATCATCTTGGCAGCCCGTCCGTCCGTGGGTAAGACGGCTTTTGCCCTGAACCTTGCCCGTAACGCCGCGGTGGACAATCACATGCCCGTGGCGGTGTTCTCCCTGGAAATGAGCGCTACGCAGCTGGTGAAGCGTCTTATGACCAGCGAGTCCGGCCTCAGCGCCGACAAGATCAAGGGAAGCGTGAAGCTGGAGCCGCATGAGTGGGAGCAGCTGGAGTTCAAGCTCCGCAACCTTTCGAAGGCGCCGTTTTATATCGACGATACCCCGGGAATGCAGATCATGGAGTTCCGCACCAAGGCCAAGAACCTGGTGAAGAACAAGGGGGTGCGCCTGATTGTGGTGGACTATCTGCAGCTTATGCAGGGCCCTGTGGAGCTGAAGGCTGTGCGCGAGCAGGAGGTGGCAGCCATCTCCAGGACGCTTAAGGCTACCGCCAAGGAGCTGAATATCCCTATCATAGCCCTCTCCCAGCTGTCCCGCCAGGCCGTCACCCGTGCCGGCAGCAGCGGCAAGCCTCTGCTGAGCGACCTCCGAGAATCCGGTTCCATCGAGCAGGATGCCGATATGGTCATCTTCATCCACAGGCCCGATTACGTGGGCTTGAGCGACAATATAGAGGATAGGGAGAAAACCCAGATTATCATTGCCAAGCACCGCAACGGCGAGACCAAGGACATAGATATGGTCTTTAAGAGCGACCAGATCCGTTTCCTGGAGATGGATGAAGCTTTGGACCGCATTGCCGCACGCCCCGTGGAGTCCGCCATGAACGACGAACCTGCTTTCGGTCCGTCCTACGACGGTTTTGGCCAAAATTCGGAATTCTGATGGAAGAGATTACCCACAAGGGCCGTATTGTGGCCATAGACCCGGATATAACCACGATAGAAATTATCTCCGAATCGGCATGCGCGGCTTGTCATGCCAAGGGGCTTTGCAGTCTGGGAGAATCCAAGGTGAAGGAAGTGCAGGTGCGGACCAGTGCCTGGAATCTTCACCAGATAGGCGACGAAGTTGAGGTTGTGCTCAAAAAAGCCATGGGGTACAAGGCCGTGTTTATTGCCTACGGTATGCCTCTGGTGGTGCTTTTCGCAGCCCTTGCAATCCTTACCCAGCTGGGAGTAGGGGAGTTGTATGCAGGCCTCGGAGCCTTGGGCGCGGTTGCCCTCTGCTACCTGGTAATCTTTTTGTTCCGTAACAAAATCAGTAAAGAATATACTTTTTATTTGAAATGACCCAAACAATCATCTGGACCATTACTATTCTAACGGTCCTCGGACTGTTGCTTTCCCTGGTGCTCTATTGGGTGGCCAGGAAGTTCCGTG
>JAFWPT010000498.1 GCA_017509375.1 Bacteroidales bacterium
GAACCGCTGTATTCTGTGGTAGTGACGCCGTTCGAGCTGACTTGTTCAGCCACGGTGCCTCCGGACACTTTTATGCTGATGCTGCCGCCGTTGATGGTGCAGGCGCCGTCGGTGGTCATGCCCTTCTTGCCTGCGGCGGTGCTGCTGGCGGCAATCGTTCCATCGTCAACGATGATTGCGTCTTTTCCCCGCAGGGCATGGCCGGCGGTGGAACTGGCCGTGACACTTTGCGGACCCAGGAAGCGGAGGTAGTCGTCGGAAGTGATGGCCGCCTTGCCGCTGGCGTTGACGGTAAGAGACCCGCTGCCGCTGAATACCAGCTGCGCTTCGCTGAAGAAGGCGGCTTTCATATCTTCAGAGGAAATCTCGTCCGCGTAGTTGCCGGAGGCGTTGACGGAGCCGTCCGCCAGTTTGCTGCTGCCGTTCAGGATGACGAAGGTGCGCTTGTGGGTCTGGATGTTGATGGCGGCACCGCCGGGGTTGGTGAGCTCCAGGCTGTTTAGCTCCAGGGCGAGTTTGCGCAGACTATAGATTTTGAGGAAGCCGTCAGATGAACTACCGGAGAGCTCATAGCGCACGATTTCGTCGTGTCCGCGGTTGTCTATGGTAACATCGGCCCCCTTGATGCTTACGATTCCGTTGTCATCCCCGCTTACGCTGGCGCTGTCGCCGTTCCATTTGATGCTGATAGTGCGTCCGAAGCTTACAAGCGAAATGTCGTCAAAATCGCCTTGGGCTTCTTCCGGATCCTGGTCGTCGTCGTTTCCGGTGTGGGAAGTGTCCACCGGGTCTGTGGTGATGTCTATGCTGTCCGGGTTACACCCTGTAATAAGCAGCAGTACCGACAACATGAGTAGAAGTACACGTTCCATAATAATAATCTTTTACGGCCAAGATAAACAAGATTCCGGCCGCGTTTTAGAAATATCAGTGAACGGGGCTTTTTTTTCAGTGAACCGGATATAGCTTTATGTTTTAATGGTTATTTTTGCAGATATGAAAGTATTCCGAGAAGAGGAGAGGCGTGAAAACCGCTTTTATTTCTTTGCCTGGGCATTGGTCTTCGTGTTCCTTGCACTGCGCATAGTGCTGGAGTGTATAGTGCGGAAAGAGAACGCCATAGATTTTGCCGCCATCTTTTCTTCATGGCTAAGGGCAGTCCCTTTTCTGGTCTTGTTCTTGGTACATAACTATCTGGTAGCCCCCATAATGATATACAAGAAACGTCCAGGGGAGTACATTGCGTTTGCGATATTGCTGTTGATGGTTTTTGTCGCCTGGTTCTTTTGGATGAAAGACGGGCCTGAACCCGGGATGATTCCTCCGGAACCGCCGGAATGGGGCGGAGAGCCTGACTTCTCATTTCCTGACAAGATGAAAGCGCGTCCTATGAATCCGGACGCGTTGCGTGTGCTTGTCGGCATCACGATGGTAGCCGCCAATCTTGGCCTGAAGGCTTTTTTCCATTCCGAACGGGAGAAGTCCGAGATGCAGCGGCTGGAAAAGGAGAATCTGCGCTTTCAGCTGGAGTATCTGCGCTATCAGATTAACCCTCACTTCTTTATGAATACATTGAACAATATCCACGCGCTCGTGGATATTGACCCGGAGAAGGCGAAGGAGAGTATAGTGGAGTTTTCCAAGTTTATGCGTCACGTGCTGTACGACTCGGACAAGGCAACCATCCCCCTGTCCCAGGAACTTGACCTGCTGGAGCACTATGTATCCCTTATGCGTCTGAGATACCCGGAAGACAAGGTAAAGATTGAGTTCCACAGGCCTCAGACTGCCGAGGGCGCCGAGGTGCCTCCGCTGGCTTTCGCTTCGTTCGTGGAAAATGCATTCAAACATGGATTGAGTTTCCAGAACGATTGTTTTATACGTTTCGGAGTAGATGTGGAAGGAGGCAAGATTATTTTCCGCTGTACCAACAGCCGTGTCCCCGGAAAGGCGGCTTCTTCAGGGGGCGTGGGGCTGGACAACGCTCGGAACCGTTTCCAACTCCTGTATGCCGGTGCGTACACCCTCCATATAGAGGAGAAGCCCGATGAGTATGACCTTTTGCTGGTGCTTCCTGCAACTCCTTTAAATAGAGTATGATAAGAGTAATTGCCGTAGATGATGAGCCGCTGGCTTTGCGTCAGCTGGAGAGTTATATAGCCAAGGTACCTTTTTTCAGCCTGGTAGCTTCCTGCTCCAGCGCAATAGAGGCCATGGCCGTCCTGGAAGACAGTGTCGTCGATGCTATGTTCCTGGATATCAATATGCCGGACCTTTCAGGCCTGGATTTTGCGCGCTCCCTGAGCGCGGCTCCGATGATTGTGTTCACTACAGCTTATTCGGAATATGCCGTGGAGGGGTTCAAGGTGGATGCGGTTGACTATCTGCTGAAACCTTTCAGCCTCGGAGACTTCATGAAGGCGGCGGAAAAGTTGAAAGCAAGGTACGTATTGCTTGCAGCTGCCGCCTCACCGGCAGCCGCCCCTGCGGTGAGTTCCGCTCCGGCCGACGATTCCTTGTTCTTCCGTACGGATTACAAGTCGGTAAAGGTGAAATTGGACGATATACGGTATGTGGAGGGGATGAGCGAGTATATAAAAGTCTATGTAAAATGGAGCCTGACCCCGCTGGTGGTACTGCTGGGAATGAAACATTTGATGGAAAAGCTGCCTTTGGAACGGTTTATGCGTATCCATCGCTCGTACATAATACCTCTGGCATGCCTGAAGGAAGTAGGAAAAAACGAAGTGGTGCTGGAGGATGGAACGGTGCTGCCGGTGGGAGATATCTACAGGCAGGATTTAAAGGACTATTTGAGTAAACATAGTTTTGAATGAGACGTTTATTGTTGCTGTTTGCACTTTTGGCTTCCGCATCGGCTTTTGCGCAGGGCGGGCCCCAGTTGTACAATTCCGGTTTTGATACCTGGTCGAAAATCGGGGGAGCGTGGTATCCGTATTCCAAGAATGCTCCGGTGTCCCAGCGTATCTGGGATACCCCCAATCCCGGCACGAGCAAGTTGGGAATAAACAGTACTACTCCTGAGTATGAGCATGTTGCGGTTCCCGGGCCGGGCAAGGCGGCCGCACGTATAGAGAGCCGTAAACTGGCCTGGGCTTTCGTGGCTGGCAATCTGTATAACGGACATTTTGTGCGCGCCGTGGAATTGCAGGGCGTAGAGACGGTATTGGGCGCTCCGTTTACGGCAAGACCGAAGTCCCTGAAGGGCTATTACCACTATATTCCAAAAAGGATCAATCATGCCAAGGCTCCCATGGATAACATGGAGGGGCGTATGGACGAGGGCTTGATAGAGGTGTTGTTTATGGACTGGGATAAGCCTTATACCCAGATCAGCCATAAAGACGGCTTTCTGGATGCGGAGAAGGACCCGCATATAGTCGGACGGGCGTATCTTCTTTTGAAGAAATCTACGTCGGGCTATGTCCCATTTGAAATCCCGGTCGTCTATCGCAACGGCAAGACCCCTCGCTATGCCGTGTTCACCATAACGCCCAGCAGATTCGGAGGCTTCCAGACCGGAGCCTCAGGCAGCGTCCTTTATGTGGACGAATTCTCTTTCGCCTATTAGCGGAGTTCCGCAAGTTCGAGGACCAGTCGTTCTGTCTTTTCCCATCCCAGGCACGGGTCAGTGATGGAGCAACCGTAGATGTGCTCCCCGGACTTCTGACTGCCGTCTTCGATGTAAGATTCTATCATCAAGCCTTTTACGAGTTTTCCTACAACCTCGCATTCGCGGGCGCTGTGGAGAACTTCCTTGGCTATACGGCCCTGCTCAAGGTGCTTTTTCCCTGAGTTGGAGTGGTTGCAGTCCACAATGACTCCGGGGTTGGCATAGTTGCCGGCGGCGTACAGGTTGGCCAGACGGCGAAGGTCTTCGTAGTGGTAATTGGGATGGCTGGTGCCGTGGCTGTCAACGTAGCCTCGGAGTACGGCGTGGGCATACGGGTTGCCGCTGCTCTGCACGTCCCAGTTGCGGTAAATGAAAGAGTGACCGTGTTGTGCGGCGTTGATGGAGTTCATCATCACGCTGAGGTCGCCTCCAGTGGGATTTTTCATGCCGACGGGGATGTCCAGGCCGCTGGCTACCAGGCGGTGCTGCTGGTCTTCTACGCTGCGGGCTCCTACCGCCACATAGGACAGGAGGTCGGAGAGGAACTGGTGGTTTTCCGGGTACAGCATCTCGTCGGCGCAGGAGAAACCAGTCTGCTCGAGGGCTCGCAGGTGCAGTTTGCGTATGGATACGAGTCCCTTGAAAAGGTCCGGATCGGCGATGGGGTCCGGCTGATGCAGCATTCCTTTATATCCGGCGCCGGTGGTGCGGGGCTTGTTGGTGTAGATGCGTGGAACAATGAGTATTTTGTCGGCGACCTTCTCCTGTAGGGGCCTGAGCCTTGAAATATAGTCGATTACGGAGTCTTCACGGTCGGCGGAGCAGGGTCCTATGACCAGCAGCAGCTTGTCTGAGCTACCGTCCAGTACGGCTTTGACCTGACGGTCGTTTTCGGCTTTGCGGGATGCGGCATCAGAAGTGAGGCCATACATCCGCTTGAGTTCCTGCGGGCTGAAGAGCTCGCGGTTAAAACGCATATTCATACACTACTTGTCAAATAAAGTTCTACGTTCGGTAGATAGCCTCATGAGAGTGCGGAGGGTTTCGGCATCTCCGCCGGCAATGGCTTCACGAAGCTTGCTGAGAGTTTGTGAAAACAGGTCTATCTGATTCAGCAACTCCTTGCTGTTGAGCAGGAAAAGCTCGCTCCACATTTCGTCGTTTATCTTGGCGATGCGGGTCAGATCCCGGAAGGAGTCGCCTGTGTAGGCGGAGAGGTGCTCTACATCCTTGCAAGTCATAAGGGCTACCGCGATGCAGTGGGTGAGCTGGCTAAGGAAGCCTATCATCTCGTCGTGGCGTTCAGGGCTCAGCCTGGATATCCTGGCGAAACCAAGAGCCTCTCCTAGTTGCTCCACGGTGCGGACCGCCGCCTCGCTGTTGGCTTCGGTGGGAGTCACTATGTAGTTGGCGCCCTTGAAGATGCGGCTGTCGGCATTGCGTATGCCATAGACTTCCCGGCCGGCCATAGGGTGAGCGCCTACAAACTCCAGTCCCGGACGCAGCATTTCCTGTACTTTGTACACTACCGCGCACTTTATGCCGGTGACGTCCGTGAGCAGGGCCCCGGGCTTGATAAACTGCTGGTAATCAGCAATCCACTCCAGCATCACATGGGGATATAGGGCAAATACGATGATGTCGTACCGGCCTACGAAAGCGGCATCGGGGAGGGTGGTGCCGGAGTCTATCATACCGTTTTCGAGGGCGTAACTGATAGTCCCGGGGGAGCGTGTCACAGCGCCCACCTCGAATCCCCGGGCCTTGAGAGCCTGGGCGTAACTGCCGCCTATGAGTCCCAGTCCGACGATTAGTATCTTATTGTCTTTAGTCAACATACTGAGTCAGTTGTGTTATTGTCTGCTCCAGCGGGCCGTTGTTGCTGACACATACCTCCGCTGCCTTCCGGTAGAAGGGAAGGCGTTTGGTGTACAATGCCTCCAGGGCGGTCCTGCCGCTGGAGAGGGGCCGGTCTGCAGTGGGGGTCAGGAGAGCAAGGTCCCTCTGAATCAGGCAGATGATGCCGTTGTGCTTGAGCATCCGTACGTTTCCGTCGTTCAAGACGGCTCCTCCGCCGGTGGCGATTATGGCACCCTGCTCCGTAGCTACAGATTCGATAGCCGCAGTTTCCCGGAGACGGAAGCCGGCTTCTCCCTCCCGGGAGAAAATCTCCGGAATTTCCATCCCGGCCTGGAGGGAGATGATTTCGTCTATGTCGATGAAAGCCCGGCCGGTTCTTGCGGCTAATAGACGGCCGGTGCTGCTTTTTCCGCAGGAGGGCATTCCTATGAGCACCAGATTGCGTTTGCTTTTCAGGATGCGGGAATAAACGGCCTCCGAACTGCTTTCCGGAAAGCTGGTCCCATCGAACAGCTCACGTGCGCGAACTGCCTGACCTACAAGCATGTAGTTACCTCCATCAGA
>JAFWPT010000499.1 GCA_017509375.1 Bacteroidales bacterium
GTATCACGAAGACCTTATCTGCAGTTCCGCCTGCCTGGCCGGTGAAATCTCCCGGAATCTCATGTCCGGAGACTACGAGGGGGCCCGTAAAGCCGCCCTCTGGCACAAAGACCTGTTCGGAGACGATTACTACCTGGAGGTGATGCTCCACAAGACTGAAGTGGAGGGGCTGCCGGAGGAAGCTTACGATAAGATATACGATGTATACCGCAATCAGCAGATAGTGAACGAAGGCATCTTCAAGCTTTCGCAAGAGCTTGGTATCAAGGTGGTTGCGACCAACGATGCGCACTTCCTCAACAAGGAAGACGGTCCCGTCCACGACCGCCTCATCTGCCTTACCACGAATGCCAACGTCTCCGACCCCAAGCGCTTGCGCTATACCCAGCAGGAGTATATCAAAAGCGAGGAAGAGATGGCCGCCCTGTTCCCGGAGCATCCGGAAGCCCTGGCAAACACCCTGGAGGTAGCAGACAAGATAGAGGCTTATAAGATAGATCGCCCGCACGTCCTGCCAAAGTACGAAATCGACCCTGAGTTCCTGGCTATCATAGACACGAAACTTGAAGAGTACAAGGACGTTATCGACCAGGGCCGCTATAGCGTAACCAAAGACAAAGACGGCAACGAGCAGAAGGAATACCGCGGCGACGAGTTCTGCCGCTCCGTTGCTTACCTTTGCGAGCTTACCTACCGCGGCGCCCGCCAGCGTTACGGCGACACTCTCAACGAGGAGCAGCAGGAAAGGATAGATTTCGAGCTCAAGACTATATGCAAGATGGGCTTCCCGGACTACTTCCTCATAGTCCAGGACTACATAGCCGCCTCCCGTGCGCATGGGTACATGGTGGGTCCAGGGCGTGGTTCCGCTGCCGGCTCCGTAGTTGCTTACTGCTTGGGTATCACCAATTTGGACCCTATCAAGTATAATCTCCTGTTCGAGCGTTTCCTCAATCCGGACCGTATTTCCATGCCGGATATAGACGTGGATTTCGAGAATCTGCTCGACGCCCATGAGTACGTGGAAAAGAGTTACGGCGCCGACCATGTATCCAGGGTTATTACTTTCGGTACGATGGCGGCCAAGAGTGCCATCAAGGACGTGGCGCGCATCAGCGAGGTGAGCATAGACGAGTCCAACCGCCTCTCCAAGATGGTGCCGGACCGTCTCAGCGAGAAAGTGGAAAAGAAATATCCCTTCAATCCCAAGCTGGATACGCTCAAGCCTGGTTTCAAGGTGATTGAAGAGGAGGTGGAGATAGACGGGCAGAAGCAGATGCGCACGTTCCAGAAGGGCATGGAGGAGGTTGACGCCAAGATTACCCTGGCCAACTGCTACCGCCTGGTGCCCGAATTCAAGAACGAACTCGAGAACGGCCCGGAAATCAACAAGGAGGTGCTGAAGTACGCCCAGAAGCTGGAGGGATGCATACGCCAGGTGGGGGTACACGCCTGCGCCACCATCATCGGCCGAGGCAACCTTACGGACTACATACCCATCTGTCTCTCAAAGGATAAGGAAACGGGAAAAGACGTGTGGACCTCACAGTTCGACGGCCACTACATCGAGGACGTGGGTATGCTGAAGATGGATTTCCTGGGCCTCATCACCCTTTCCATCATACATGAGACCCTGCGCAACATCAAGCAGCGCCACGGAATAGACATCGACATAGAAGCTATCGACATTGCCGACAAGGATACGCTGGAGTTGTATGGCCGGGGCGACACTACAGTGGTGTTCCAGTTTGATCGGAAGGCATGAAGGCCAATCTGCAACGCCTTCATCCCCAGCGTTTCGAGGATCTCATCGCTATGAACGCCCTGTACCGTCCGGGCCCGATGGACTACATTCCGGACTTCATCGACAGGAAGCAGGGCCTGCAGAAGATAGAGTACGACCTGCCCGAGATGGAGGAGTTCCTGGAAGAGACCTACGGAGTGACCGTTTACCAGGAGCAGGTGATGCTTCTGAGCCGCAAGCTTGCAGGGTTCACCAAAGGAGAGGCGGACCGTCTGCGTAAGGCCATGGGCAAGAAGAAGATAGACGAGATGATGGTGCTGAAGGACAAGTTCATGAGCCAGGGGCAGGCCAACGGTCACCCGGAGAAGACCCTGGACAAGATATGGAAAGACTGGGAGAAGTTCGCGCAGTACGCCTTCAACAAATCTCACGCTACCTGCTATGCCTGGGTGAGCTACCAGACCGGCTGGCTCAAATGCCATTATACCGCGGAATTCCTTGCCGCCAACCTGTCTTGCAACCTGTCCAACATGGAGGAAATCAAGAAGATAATGGCAGATTGCAAGCTCCATGGTATCAAGGTGTTAAGCCCGGACGTAAACGAATCGGAAGCCCGTTTCACGGTGAACAAGGAGGGGAACATACGCTTCGGCCTGGGCGGCCTGAAGAGTTTCGGCAGCAACGTGGTGGATGCAATAGTGGCGGAAAGAGAAGAAAATGGCCCGTTTGCGGACGTATTCGACTTCGTGGAGAGAATGGCCGAACGGAGCGCCAAAGACTCCAGGAACGTGGTTATTACCCCTAAATCCATAGAAATACTGGCACTTGCCGGAGCGTTCGACTCTTTCGGCTACCGTCGCTCCCAGTTCTTCGTCCCCGGCGCCGGCGGCGAGCGTTTCATAGACGAGCTCACCCGCTATATGGACTTGTACAAGACGGACAAGATGGACAACAGCCTGTCGCTCTTCGGAGAGGTGGAAGAACTCAAGCCGCAGCGGCCGGTATTCCCCGAGGTGCCGGAGGAAGAGAACACCCTCGCCTTGCTGCAGGAGGAAAAGAACTACGTGGGAATGTATCTCAGCTCCCATCCTCTCGACAGGTATTCCTTTGAAATAGACAACTTTACCAACTTGTCTGTGGGGCGCCTGCAGGAAAAGATACTGGAGTGCGAGAAGGATAAGAAGAAGTTTGCCTGCAACCTTGCCGGCATAGTGACGGAAGTGAAATCCGTAACCACAAAATCCGGAGCCCCCGGTGCCCGCGTGACCATAGAAGACTACAACGGCCATTACGAATTCGCCCTGTTCGGTAAAGATTACGAAGCGTATATGGCCTATATGAAGCCTCACGAGTACCTCTATATGCAGGGCGAGATAGACGAGCGCTACTTCCTGAAGCCGGAGGAGAAGGCACAAGGAAAAACCGCACCCTACGCTTTTAAGATGCGTAAAGTAGTGCTGCTTGGCAACGTTGCGGAGTCTTTCGTGTCGGGTATCTCCGTAGATATCTATACCGAGCAGCTTAATCCCTTGTTCCGCAAGCAGTTGACCTCTCTCCTGAAAGAGAACCCCGGCAAGACTCCGCTGAACATCCAGCTGCATGACAGGGCCACGGGCTACAATCTTGACTTCCGCTCCAAGAAGTTCATGGTCGGTATAACCAACGACTTCATTTTCCGCCTCCGCAAGATGGGCCTCGGCTATTCCGTACAAAAGAAAAGCTGACCGAATTGTTTTCAGTCAGCTTTAATCTGTATATTTTCCGGATATTATTTTGCCAGCTTGAATCCGAGCTGGATACCCTTTACCTGGGCGAGAGTCTGCTGCACCTGGGCAAGAGTAGCGTTATTGGCCACTTTGTTGACTGCATCCAGAACTTTCTGTACGAACACCATGAACTTGTCGGCATCGAAGAGGACGTTGCATCCTGTGCTGGTCTGTTTGATTGTACCTACAAGCTTGAGGGTGAAGAGCTTGGCAAAGTTAATCGTGAGCTTGGTGCCCTCTTTGGTCCAGGTTCCGGGAATAGAAATCTTACCGGCGTTCAGGGTAAAGGAACCGTCGCTGTTGAAAGAAAGCTTTGCTATGCCCGGCTTGATGCCTGCCTTTGCAAGCAACTGGTCAACTTGCTTTTCAATTTTGTCGGCTCCGGCAGTTGTAGCAAGCGTACCTAGGATATCTTCGGATTTTGCGGAGATGGCAACGCCTTGATACTTCCAGTCGCCCTTGATATCGAAAGCGGAAGAAACTACATTAGTGCCGGCAACAAGGTCACCGACCTTTTCGGTCGCTATTTTCAGGAAAGAGTCCAGCCAGTCTTGAGCATTGGCTGCGGATGCTGTGAGCACTAACGCGCTGAGGATTACAAGTACTTTTTTCATAATGATATAAATGTTAATTGTCGTCTTCTGCTGGCCATCCGGGGGCGGAAATTTTGTGTTCCAGGCCGTCCGGAGAGACAAGAACCGCGCCAACGTCTTTTTGGGCAAGGTGCCCTATTATGTCAAATGATTGAAAATCACGGCGGAAGCTCTCAAACTGGGAGATCGGGACGGCAAGCAGGATACGGAAGTCTTCCCCTCCGTTCATAGCCGCCGAAACCGGATCGAAGTTCATCTCCTTCCCCAGTGCGAACGTCCCTGCCTCGAACGGTATTTTGTCGGCATACACTTTTGCTCCCAATCCGGTAGAAGTTACCAGGCGGAGCATGGCGTCGGCAAGTCCGCGGTCCACCAGCAGGGCCGCCGAAGGCCGGATACCGCAGTCGTCAAGCTCTTCCGGCAGTCCTGCCGGCAACTCGGGTTTGAGGTAGGCCGCCACGAGCATACGGTACTTTTCCAGCTCTTCCCCAGGGGCCTTTGCTCCTTCCTCAAAGCGGGTCTTCCCCTGTTCCAGCAGTTTCAGGCCGCAGAAGGCCGCGCCAAGGGCTCCGCTTATGCAAAGCAAATCCTTGGAGGCCGGTTCCGGTTGCTTCAACGTGCTTGCGATTCCCATAGCGGAGACGCTGATACTTAAGCCATTGCGCGAAGGCTGGAGATCCAGGTCCACCGATTTGTATCCACTTTCAGAAGCCCCGGCAAGAACTCCGCCCCATAGCTCTTTAATCTGCTCAAAACCGAGTTTTGCCGATATGCCAAGCCGGACGGACAGGCCGTAAGGGCTGGCAAGGCCGGCGTAGAGTTCGCCGGTGACAGCCATCACGCTCTTGTATCCCAGATGCTTCAGGGGGAAATATACCAGGTCGAAGTCTATCCCTTCCAGCAGCAGCCTGGAGGCGCCGGCAACTTTCTCATCTGCACCCGGGCGGGCAGTGCATGCTTCAAAGGGAGAGTATGATGAACCCTCGAATAGCTGGCGTATTGCCTCCCGGCGTCCCAATTGACCGAAATCCTGCATATCGCAAATATAATAAAAAAATCAGGAGGGGGTGTCGTTTAGAGGAAATTCGTGTAACGCTGGAGGAATTCACACAGAATCGTCGTGGTACGAGTGGCACCCTGGATGGTCTGGTGCTGGTTTTCATTATAGGTGTCCTCGAAGCAATCCGGATTGAAATGTTCGTTATAACCGGGATGCTGGAGGTCGAGCCACGTGGTTTTCCCTATGACTGCCGAGAGATTCTTGTGCCAGGCGACAGCCCCGCTCACGTGGTCTTGATACATCGGAACGGTCAGGAACATCACGTTGATTTTCTTCTGCCTGCACATTTCGACCATGCGTTTGGTGGCATTGACGGCATCAGGGCCCGGTATGATTGCGCTACCGTCCACGGGAGCCCCCTCTGTCTTATATCGTTCGAGGGTCTTTTCCGTAAGACCGCCCTTGAAGCGGGTAAAGCGCCCCAGATACTCTTCGTCTGGCTTGTATTTGGGACCGGATGGATTCTTGAGGTTCTTTTGCAACAGTTCGTAGTTGTCGAAAAGGATATCGTGATTGCGCAGGGTCGGAGACCAGGCTGGCGGTATGTTCTCCAGACTGAAAAGCCGTGGCGCCGATTTGAGCTTGAGTTGCTTGTTCCGCCGGTTTTCGAAACTGGTGAACTGGTCGCTTAGCATCTGGCCGTCAAGTTCCTTCTGGACGTATCCGTTGATGGGATACGTCTCCAGGACTACCACTTTAGGAGTTATTATCTGGAGCGCCTCCTCCAGCATACAGGAGCAGTCGTCCATGCAGACACCGGGGGCCGCCAGAATGAAGCAACGCAGGCCCAGCAGGCGCTTGACAGTCTCCGGAATAATACCTGTATAGGCGTGGGAATTGCCGACTACCAGGATATCGACAGGCTTTTTCTGCTTCGCATACTGATACAGGTAGTGCCACTTCTTGCCTATGTGGTTGTTTTGTTCGTCGGAAGCAAAGACCCGCCTGCTGTCACACAAGTACACGGCGGCCAGGGCCACGGCAAAGGCTGCAAGTGCCTCCAATACAAATTTGAAGAAACCTTTAGCTTTCATGTCAGAACTGGAAATAGATGAACTTGGACGCATTTCCCAGGCCGTATCTACCCAGGAAAACAACAATCAGTATGGCGGCTGCAGCGCAAAGTACGCGCACCCACGCTGGCGAAGAGAGAAACTTTTCGCGCATCCGTTCCCCATGGCGTTCCGAAATACACTCCTGCAACGCAAGCAACAAGATGAGGATACAGGCGAAAACGAATTCCGAACGTCCAAGACCGAAGGAAAAGACGGAACCGGCATTCCCGAATCCCAGTGCAGAAACAACTTCCGCAGCATTCCCGAAAGTGGATGCACGGAAAAGAATCAGGGACAGGGCCCACAGGACGAACACGACGGCCTGGTTGAAACCTGGTATGCGGGCGGTACGGGAAAGCGGTTTGTCGAGAGCCACCATTAAGATGGCACAACAGAGCCCCCAGGCAACAAAGGTCCATGAAGCTCCGTGCCAGAGACCGCTGAGCAGGAACACCAGGAAAACGTTGAATACCCGCCGCGCCGACCCTTTGCGGTTGCCTCCAAGCGGGATGTACACATAGTCCATGAACCAGGAAGACAGGGAAATGTGCCACCGTTTCCAGAACTCCTTGAAAGAGCCTGACAAATAGGGCCTGCGGAAATTAAGCATCAACTCGATTCCCAGGAGTTTAGCCGAGCCGCGGGCGATCTCCGAGTAAGAATAGAAATCCGTGTACAACTGGATTGCGAAGAAAACCACAGCCACAATCGCCGCCAGTCCGGATGCGCCTTCCGGATTACTATACACTGCATCCACGAAGACTCCCAGGCGGTCGGCAATCACAATCTTGAGAAACAATCCCTTAAGGATCAGGGAAAAGCCATCCACTGCCCGGTGATAATCGAAGCTGCGCTCACGGTCGAACTGGGGAAGGAGCCTGGAAGCACGCTCGATAGGGCCGGCTACAAGCTGGGGGAAAAAGGCGATGAAAGTGAAGAACCGCAAAGCGTTATGGCTCGCAGCCACTTTTCCGCGATATACGTCTATGGTATAGCCGAGGGCCTGGAAAGTATAGAAACTGATGCCGACAGGCAGGATAATATGGACTGCAGGACCTTCTATGTTCCATCCCAGCAGACCGGCAAAGGCCATGAAACTGTCCACAAAGAACCCGGCATATTTAAAGAAGCATAGTATGCCCAGGTTGACTATTATATTGATGGCTGCCCAGAACTTTCGCCCTGGCCTTTTGCCGTTTTCAATCAGAATGGCGGTAATATAACTGGTCGCCGACGTGAACGCAATGAGGAAGGCGAACCGCCAGTCCCAGCTGCAGTAGAACACGTAACTGGCAATTAGCAGCAAAATATTCTGCCAGGCGGTCCTGAACTTTCCGGCCGGAATCCAGTACAGGAGAAATACCACCGGAAAGAATAGTGCGTATAGAAAAGAGTTAAAAAGCATCTCCGTTCTTTTCTGGTAATAATTACAAAAATACATTATTCTTGTAATCAATTGCAAATCATTTTCTCAAATGTGGCGCTTTTAGGCTGGAATAAAAGAAAAGAAGGCGACCGCCTGGCCGCCTTCAAATATTTTAATAATCACAAATCTTTATGACCTCTTCTTGAGTGCCCTGCGGGTGCTGTCGTACATGATAGGAGTACCAATCATGATGGAAGCGTAAGTACCGACGAGGATACCAAGGCAGAGTGCTACGGACAGACCCCTGATGCTCTCACCGCCGAAGAATGCAATAGCAAGCATAGGGAGGAGGGTAGATACGGAGGTGTTGACCGTACGGGTGAGGGTCTGGTTGAGAGACTTGTTCACCATGTCCTTGAAATTGTCGTTCGGGTGCAGGCCCAGGTTCTCACGGATACGGTCGAAGATAACCACGTTATCGTTGATGGCGTAACCGATGATGGTCAGGATTGCAGCGATGAAGGTCTGGTCCACATCCAGGTTGAAGGGCAGGATTCCGCTGAACAGCGAGAAGAAACCGATCAGGATGATAGCGGTATGTGCCAGGGAGACCACGCCGCCGAGACCCCAGTTCCAGCCCTTGAAACGCCATGCGATGTAGGCGAAGATGATAAGGAGCGCGAGGAGCACGGAGATAATGGCGGAACGCTTGATGTCGCTTGCGATGGAAGCACCTACCTTGTCGGAAGAGATGATACCGTTGGGGTTCTCCAGGGTGGAGGTGAAGTCGCTGAGCTGTATGTTCTCCTTGAAGAAGCCCTTCAGGGATTCGAACAGCATGCCTTCTATTTCGGTATCCACGGAGGAGGATTCATCCTTTACCTTGTAGGAGGTGGTAATCTTCATCTGGGAATCGCCGCCGAACTGCTTGACTTCCACGGAGGACTCAGGGTCTGCCGCGTTGAAAGTGCTGTTCACTGCGGAACGTACGGATTCAGCGGTAACAGGCTGGTCGAAGCGTACTACATAGGTACGGCCTCCGGTGAAGTCAACACCGTAGGTGAAGCCCTTGAAGAAGATGGAACCCAACGAAATGACGATGAGGGCACCGGAAATGATGTAGGACCACTTGCGGGCCTTGATGAAGTCGACGTTGGTGTTCTTGAGGAAGTTCTTGGACCAGTTCCACTCGAATGTGACGTTCTTGCCCTTGTTCACGCGGTCGTCGATGATGAGACGGGTGATGAAGATAGAAGTCAGCACGGAGGTGATGATACCGATGATGAGGGTGGTGGCGAAGCCCTTGATAGGACCGGAACCGAATGCGAACAGCACCAGACCGGTGAGCAGGGTGGTCACCTGACCGTCGATAATTGCGGAGTATGCGTTCTGGTAACCGTCGTGGACGGCCTTGCCGAGGCCCTTGCCGGCCTTAAGCTCTTCCTTGATACGCTCATATATAATAACGTTGGCATCCACGGCCATACCCAGGGTCAACACCAGACCGGCGATACCGGGCAGGGTCAGCACGGCGCCGAAAGAGGCGAGGGTGCCGAAGAGCAGAAGCACGTTGGTGAGCAATGCGGCGTCGGCCACAAGACCCGCTCCCTTGTAGAAGAGGATCATGTAGAGGAGCACCAGGATGAATGCGATGATGAAGGAAATGAGACCTGCACGGATGGACTCGGCACCCAGGGAAGGACCCACGACCTGCTCCTGAACTATAGTGGCAGGGGCGGGGAGCTTACCGGACTTCAGCACATTGGTAAGGTCGGTTGCTTCCTCCATGGTGAAGTTGCCGCTGATTTCCGAATTACCGCCGGTAATTTCACCGTTTACGGTAGGATAGGAATATACGGTACCGTCGAGTACGATTGCAATCTGCTTGCCGATGTTGTCCTTGGTGAGACGTGCCCAGATATTGGCACCTTCGGCATTCATGCTCATGGAAACGGTGGGGCTGCCTCCGCGGCGGTCATTGGTGGTGACGCGGGCGTCGGTAACTACGCCGCCGTCCAGGGGAGCTTTTCCGTCACGGCTGGAGGCCTTGATGGCGATGAGCTCGAAGATGTTGTCGGCCTGCATCATTTCCGAAGGCTTCACGCTCCACATGGGGCGGAACTCATTGGGGAAGAGGTCGGCTACTTCGGGCATACGGAGGTACTTGCCCACGGCGGCGGTATCCGCAGCTGCTGCATAACCGATACAAGCGTTGCCCCTGTAGTTCGAAGGCTGAAGCACAGCGAACAGGGGATTTGCCTTGCGGAAAGCGTTCACGTCGGAATTGACGGCGGCAGAGTCGGCTTCTGCTGTCTCTGCGGCAGTGTCCTCAACGGCGGCATACTGTGCCAGGAGGGCGTTGGCTTCCTGCAGGTAAGGGGTGATTTCGGCTGCGTCGAACGTTGTCCAGAACTCGAGGGAAGCGGTTCCCTGGAGCAGCTTACGGACACGCTCAGGCTCCTTCACGCCGGGGAGCTCCACCAGGATACGGCCGGTATTGCCTATCTTCTGGATGGAAGGCTGGGTGACGCCGAAACGGTCGATACGGTTGCGCAACACGTTGAAAGAGTTGGAGATAGCGCTCTCGGCCTCTTCCTTGATGACGGAAATTACCTGGTCGTCGGTGGACTCGGGCTTGATGCGGTCGCGCATCTCATAGGTGCCGAATACCTGGGACAGCCTGGAGCCGCCGGTGATGGTCTTCCATTCCTCTGCAAAGAGGGTGATGAAGTCGCTCTGGGAGTTGACCATGCGCTTCTTGGCGTTCTCTACGGCCTGCTGGAACTCGGGGCTCTGGTTGTTTCCGGAGAGCGCGCGTACGAGGTCTTCGAGCTGGACCTGCAGCATGACGTTCATACCGCCCTTGAGGTCCAGACCCAGGTTCATCTCCTTGGCCTTTACTTGTTTAAATGTGTTGCCGAAATAAATCTTCTGGGAAGAGATAGAGTCTGTGTACCTCTTCTCTTCGTTCTTTTTCAGTGAATCAAGGAAATAAGCTTGATCCTCAGCAGCTACCTTAACGAACTCGGGGGTTTGGCTGAAAGCCTCGGCTTTGGAGGCTGCTACCTTTGCTGCTTTCTTCTCCTGGATGCTGGTTACAGCGGTGAAGGAAAGTTGCCAGAGGCAGGCCAATGCGAGCAGGATTGCTACAAGTCTGATTGCTCCTTTGCTTTGCATAACTATGATTTAATATAAATTATTATCCAAAATAGCTTGCAAAGATAGAATTTTTATTGTTACAAAGCAAACAGGACCCAACTATTTATCTATGACACATATTGTAATCCTGCTTTTACCGATCCGTTTCAGGACTCATAAAGAGAAATCTACTATGATTGGCAGATGGTCGGAAGGACGGTAAAACTTTGATACCCTTTTGCCGTCCTTAACTGCCTCTTCCTGTTTGGTATAATCGTCGAAGATTACGTTTGCAGCCTTGATTTTCGAGAACATAGGTGCCGTGGCATAGACAAAGTCAATCCTGCTTCGCCCCGGGGTTGTGTTGTGGAAATTATTCGGCTCTCTTTCGGCTATTACGTCTATGTACGGGGTCTCCTTGTTGATGAAGTCGTGGACGAGGAAAGCTGGACTGTCGTCATCCCGGTGGTACACCCAGTTTTCCCGCCGTGTGATGGAATTGAAGTCGCCCATCATCAGCCACAGCTCTTTGCCTTCAGGGTCCGAACTCAGGATGGTGTGCCGGCAAATGTATTCCATTTCCTTGGACCTGTAGATATCTCCGCCATGTTTCTTGCCGTCCTTTTCCCTGTTCTCCTTGGCCACATTGTATCCGTATTTATGAGGCCAGGTGTGGAGGGTGACAAAGTTGACAGCCTGTCCTCCAAGAGTGATTCTGGCCCATCCGGCGCCGTGAGCGACCAGGGTGTCCGCCTTGCTGCCGGTAATCCGGGCAACGGGTTCTATGGGAAAGCGGGAGGTGATGACCTGGGGGTAATTGTCCCGGTGCCCGCCCAGGAAGATATATTTGTGTCCGTAGCGGGACGCCAGGTCTTTCCAGAAGTCAAGAAGGGCGGGGTCTTGCTGCCAGGATTTGATATCGTCCAGTTTATCGCCGGTGCCGCTTTTATAAATCGGCTGGGCTTCGCACCACACGCAGATATCCGGCTTTTTGCTCTTCACCCAATCGGTGAAACGGGTGTAATTGTCCTCCAGTCCGTCCCACATTCCGTTTTGTATATTCCAATACAGAAGTCGGAAGTCCTCCTGCATCTTTGGTGTTTTGGGGAGTTCCCCCGTCCCCGCCAGTGAGAGCACTATAGCAAGGGTTAGTAATATGATACGCTTCATTCTTGTAGTAATTGTCAAGGACAAAGGTACAAATTAATCTGTTATATGCTAAACTCTTTGGGTATCACTGCACTAACATCTCTCCAGGGCTTTCACTATACAAATCCATAATGCCGGAAACGACCACGGTATCTGCCGGTTCACTAATGCTTTTACCTTTAAACTCGAACTTTACGGTCAACTTTCTA
>JAFWPT010000500.1 GCA_017509375.1 Bacteroidales bacterium
GTATCACCGGCGGCTTCGGCCAGGCGACCAAGCAGTGGAGCGGTTGTACTATCAATACCAACCTCACAACCTCCGGTTCCGTAACTGCGGCCAAGCTTATCGGACGTTTCCGCAACGACGGTTCCGGTTACACGGTTTATTACAAGGACATGACATTCGGAGGAAACATCGGTTCTCTCGGCCTTCTCGGATACGCCAACAACGGCTCCGTGTCCGAAGGCACGATGCCTGAATAATCCATCGGATACTGAATCCACGGGGAGCTGACCAAAAAGATTTTGGCCAGCCCCTCCTTTTTTATCCCTGTTTCCGGACAGTCCGGTTCGGAATGTAAAAAAAAAGAGTAAATTTGTATGATTTTTAAGACGCTTAAAAAATGAAAAGACTTTTTATTCTTTTTGCGCTTGTCTTTACAGCATTTATCTGTTCATGCGAAAAAGAAGAAACTTATGTACCTGCTGCTATAAGCGGAGACTGGGTTTTTTCTGCAGCCGATACCGGTAACGAGTGGAAGGCCCTGCAAGTTAAGAGTATCCTTGTTTTTGACGGCTCGGGCAATTATACTATCAGCAACCTGAAATCCGGACTCCCCGGAGTTTACTACGAAGATGGGCGTCTGGATGTGGAGAGGGAGAGTTTTGAACCGAACCTGGATAAGGTATATACCGCACAAAATTCTTCCAAAAAGTATCGTTTTTCTTCCGTAAAAGGTGATTTCGAGCTCGTGGAATCCAGTAACACCGAGATGCAGTTCAAGTTCATCTCCGAGGCCACGGCCATCAGGGGGTATAAACTCTCCAAAGTTACGGCTTACAATGTGCATACCGAGCCTGAGGAACCCATAGACCCGGACAAGCCATCCATAAACGGAACCGCCTTGACAGACGGCAACGACCTGGTGGGCCTTATCACCGACACATCTACCGGCAAGGGCATCCCGGGGGTAACTGTAAGCGACGGCTATGACTGCGTGGCTACCGATGCGAACGGCGTCTATCAGTTCAAGTCCCACCCTCTTACCCGCCTGGTATATTTCAGCGTACCCGCCGAGTATAAAATCCCCTACGATTCCGCCCCCAGCTGTCCTGTGTTCTACAAGGCGGTCAAGCCTTCCGGAAGCATCATCCGCACCGATTTCAAGCTTTCCCCGCTCCCCGACGGCAAAGAGACTAATTGGATTTTCGTGGGAATAGGCGATCCTCAGTGCGCTACGGCCAGCAATGCAACCCGTTACTCCAACGAGACCATTCCGGATATCAAGAAGACCCTGGCCGGAAAGACCAGCGTCTATGCCATGACTCTTGGAGACATCACTTTCGACAGTACCAACATGTGGCCCACGATGAAGAGCTCAATGGCTTCCGTGACCAACGGCTCGTGGTTTATTCCCTTCTTCCAGACTATAGGCAACCATGACCACGATTCCCTGAAGCCGAATACTGCCGATGACAATATGGACGACTATAACGCCACATCCACGTTCGTAAACAATTTCGGCCCTACGGATTATTCCTTCGACAGGGGGGATGTTCATGTGGTGTCTATGGATAACATTCCCGTGTCTGGCCAGTCTTCATCCGGAAAGAGCAACGGCAAGACCTGGACTTATGGAAAGGGCTTTACGGATACGCAGTTCGAATGGCTCAAGAAAGACCTCGCCCTGGTGAAGGACAAGGACCAGAAAATGGTGTTTATCTGTTGCCATATTCCTTTCCGCAACGCCTCCAATTCCTCTTTCGGCCACTGCCAGGACGTGCTCAAACAGCTTGCTGAGTTTAAAGAAGCCCATCTGATGATAGGCCATACCCATTACACCCAGAATTATGTCTATACCAATTACAAGGCAAAGGGCGGCTTGTA
>JAFWPT010000501.1 GCA_017509375.1 Bacteroidales bacterium
GGATCATACATCGACTTTAACGCAACTATGGTCAGTTATGCCACGTCGGCAAAGAACTGGGTGGTGGAAATCCTGGACGGAGACAGCTGGAAGAGCGGTGTCAGCTACATTTGTTCCGGAGTCCCGACCGGAGATGATTACCAGCATTCGACGGTGATGCACACGTTCAAGCTGACGAAGTCCGTCTCCGGGGAGCTTCAGGTACGCTGCCGTGTGGAAGGCAGCGAAGCCTGCGACGGCAGCACGCTTTCGGCCACCTCCAGTGGCGGATACAGCCGCTTCGCTCCGTTCGGTTTTACCGGAGCGTACGTGCAGAATTTCGGCACGCAGACACCGACCGACACCAAGCGCGTCCTCTGTCTCGGCAATTCCTTCTCCTATTACAACAACCCTGTTGGGATGCTGAAGGAAATCGCCTTTGCAGAAGGGCACCAGGTAGATGTGGTGGCCAATTTCAAGGGGTCGCAGACCTTCGCCTCCCTCTGCAACCTGTCGCTCGCCAAGGATGCCATCGCCCGCGGTCCTTTCGATTATGCATTTATTCAAGGAGAGAGCTACGAAGAGGCCCGTTATGCGGAGAATCCCTCAGGGAATACCGCTATCCTCACGGCCGTCCGTGCGCTTTCGGACCAGATCCGGGCAGCATCCCCTTCCTGCAAGGTAGTCCTGGAGGCGACCTGGGCATCCACCCACGACAACTACGAGGGATTCGGCAACTTCGAGAACTACGCCAACCTGCTTGCAGCGGGAACCATCTCTCTGGCGGAAGCCTCTGGTGACATCGTTTCGCCAATCGGGACGGCCTTCAAGGATATACGCAATGGTTCTTCCGGCATCAATCTGTATCATACCGATGATTATCATCAAGGCCCTTACGGTGCCTACCTGAAGGCCTGTGTCAACTACCTGGTGTTGTACAAGACGCGCTTCAGCGCCCATCCTGCCGACTGCGGGCTCGACCCGGCAAAGACCGCGGTCCTTCGCGCCGCAGCGGAAAAAGCATATTTCGGCAATTAGGTGAAGTAAAGAGTATAATTATTTCCAATATAAATCAACTTAGGTCTAATGAAAAAGAACATCTTGAAAGCCGCTTTTGCTGTAGCAGCAATCGCTGCAATGACTTTCGCCTGTAAAAAGGCGGATGAGCCCGGAACCGAACCGGACGATGGAACAGTCGCCATCAAAGCCTCTATTCCCGCCAGCGAAATGGGCTGGAAATGGCAGGAAGGTGACAAACTGACCGTCATCGGAACTACGACCGAAACCTTTGATCTCACCTCCGGCGCCTCTACTGCGTCGGCCGAGTTCAAGGGAAACAAAGTGGAAGGAACCGCCTTCACCATCTTGTATCCCGGCACCTGCGCCACGCTATCCGATGCTGAAGCCATCGACTGGACGAAGCAAAAGCAGGTGGGCAACAATTCGCAGGCACACCTTAAGTATGTTGCCGCGCTCAAGGATGTCGATGCTTACACAGAGGTTGCGTTTGCTAACGATTGGGCCACGGCCCACGGAGGCGCGTTCAGGCAGAGCGGTATCGTCAAGTTTGAACTGACGCTCCCGGCTGCCGTTCCCGGCGTGTCCCGCGTACAATTGGCCGACTCGGGCGAAATCATCAGCGTTGGGCTGGACCTTGAGAATGTAGAACTTGGAGACGACAAAGTCCTTACTGCTTATGCCGGCTTCCCCTGGGTGGACCTGGACATTCCGGCCGGCGGGCAAGTTACGGTTACCCTGAACGCTTCGGACGGCGGCGTATGGACCAATATCATCACGTATGATAATGCTGGCTCCTTCAAGAGCGGAATGGTCAATACCGTTAAACTCGATGCTTCCAATTGGACGGCCGCCGAGCAGGGAACCGGAACGGAAGCGGATCCTTATGTCATCCGCACGGTGGACCAGTTCAAGGACTTCGGCAACAAGCTCGTTGAGGGCGAAACCCTTTATTTCAAGCTTGGCGCGGATATCGATCTCGGAGCCGAGACCTCATGGGAACGACTTCATCCGGA
Organism: Bacteroidales bacterium; assembly: GCA_017509375.1. Next base: position 2,013 of record JAFWPT010000501.1, read on the forward strand.
TGCAGACACCAAGCGCTTTGTGTTTGACGGACAGGACCACACGATAAAGGATCTGACGGCCTCCTTCGACTCCGGATATCCCTCTATTTTCGGCGCTATCAACGGTACGGTCAAGAATCTGAATATCGAGAATTGTTCTATAACCTATACCGGCACCGGTGGCGGGCCGCTCGGCATTCTGGCAAGCTGGGCCGGCATCAGCAATGCATCCTTCGACGCAACTATCGAGAATGTCCATGCCAAGAACTGCACGGTAACTAGCGAAAGCCCCTCCAATACGGTCGGAGGCCTTGTAGGTCGCGCCCATAACGCAACATTCATAAACTGCTCGTTCGACGGAACGGTGGAACGCACCGCGACCAACGCCAGTGGCTACAAGTACATCGGAGGTCTGGTTGGAGCCGATGAATGGGCAGGCGAATACCTCACCACCTTCAAGAACTGCAGCACGTCCGGAACCCTGACGTCCAAGAGCGGCAACTCTACCGCAGGCATCCTTGGCGGCACCAATGCCGGAGCCTATATCAAGATGGAGGACTGCAGCTCGACGATGACTATTACCACCGCAGGGACCGTGACGGGCGGTATACAGGGTTATACCGGCGGCGGCATCTATACGAACTGCTCCTACGAGGGCACCATCACCAATGCAGGTGTTACCGGAAGTGCTTATGTGGGTGGCCTCATTCCGTACTTGACCCATTGGGTCCAACTTTCAAAATGCCATACTTCTGGTGAGCTTTCCTCCGAGGGCGAACGTGTGGGTGGCCTCATCGGCGACCTCAACCCGAACTCTGCCGACACCGAGGGTACGTCAATCACCGACTGCTACAGTACTATGAAGGTGACCGGAAAGGCCAAAGTGGGCGGTATCCTTGGAAACAGTGCCAACAACGACAACGGTGGGAGGAAACATATCGCCCGCAGCTATGCCACCGGAGAGGTCTCAGGAGGCGACTGGACAGGTGGTCTCATAGGTTACTACCGTCATGGCGAAGTGGAAGATTGTGCCTTCTACGGCAACGTTAATGGAAATGGCCAGCGTACTGGCGGATTCATAGGTAATGCGGCCTCAGGCAATATAACAGTGCGTCATTGCTATACCGGGGCCTCTGTCAAGACTACTTCACCTGGTGCCGGCGGTTTCATCGGCCTGGGCCAGTCAGCGAATAATGTAGCAGGAACGCACGCCGACATCGGCCTGACGGTGGAGTATTGCATCGCCTGGGGTGCCAGCGTAGTTGCTGAGGCAGGAGAAACCAACCAGTGGGGAACCGGTGCCTTTATCGGCTCAGTTGCAGGCGGA
>JAFWPT010000502.1 GCA_017509375.1 Bacteroidales bacterium
CGGCAACGGGACCCAGACCTTGTCATGGCCCGTGCCCCGTCATTATATAAATAACCGCTCTTCGGCCCTATGGAAGCGTGAAACAGCCTCCTCCCGGCCTATGAAACGCATTATATCAGCAATACCGAGCCCGCTGGACGAGCCCGTAAGGGCAAGGCGCACACAATTCATTACCTTACCCATCGGCCATTCTTTCGCACGTATATACTCCTCCATCTCCTCTGCGGAAGCAGACGCCTCCAGCGCCTCACGCGCCATGGCGACGTTTTCCGCCTTCCAGAATTTGGCCGCATCTTTCTCCGCATAGCTCTCAGGAGCTACGAACAGGTACCAGGCAATATCCCAGAAGTCGGCTACGAATGTAGCCCTCTCCTTGATAAGTGCCACTACTTCGCGAACGGTCTGCTCCGGTACTTCCACGCCGTGCTCCTTCAGCACAGGCATCCAGAGCCCGGCAAGCTCTTCTACCGGACGCATTCTCAAGTATTCTTTATTGAACCACTTTGCCTTGTCGGGGTTGAATTTCGCTCCGGCTTTGCCCACTTTTTCGAGAGAGAAGGCCTGGATGAGCTCGGGCATGGAGAATATCTCTTGCTCGGTTCCGGGATTCCATCCCAGCATAGCCAGGAGGTTAACGAAAGCATCCGGGAAGTACCCGTCTTCGCGGTATCCGCGGGACACCGCCCCGTCGGGAGCCGTCCACTGCAGAGGGAATACCGGGAAGCCCATCTTGTCGCCGTCCCGCTTGCTCAGTTTGCCGTTTCCAACCGGTTTGAGCAACAGGGGAAGGTGGGCGAACGCGGGCCGATCCCAACCGAAAGCACGGTACAGCAGGTAGTGCAGGGGCAGGGAGGGCAGCCATTCCTCGCCGCGGATGACGTCGCTCACTTCCATAAGGTGGTCGTCAACTATGTTGGCCAGGTGGTAAGTGGGCAACTCGTCGGCTCTTTTCCACAGCACTTTGTCGTCCAGCGTCGCCGTATTCACTTCTATATGACCGCGGATTTCATCGTCCATCTGAACGATTTCGTCTTCCGGCATGCGGAAGCGTACTGTCCAGTCCGTGCGCTCCTCGAGCAGCCTGGAAACTTCTTCCGATGGCAGTGTGAGGGAATTGCGCAGCCGCCCACGGGTGGAGGCGTTGTATATGAAGGTCTGGCCGGCACTTTCAGCGGCAGCGCGCTCTTTCTCCAGTTCTTCTGCCGTGTCAAAGGCATAATACGCGAATCCGCCTTCAACCAGCTGCTCGGCGTACTTACGGTATATTCCGCGGCGCTGTGACTGCCTGTACGGGGCGTGCGGGTTACGTTCATCGGCTACTTCCGCGATATGGCCTTCGGCGTCCAGGCCTTCGTCCGGAACGATTCCGCACCAACGGAGAGACTCGATTATGTATTCCTCGGCTCCCGGCACGAAACGATGAGAGTCGGTATCTTCTATGCGGAGTATGAAATCTCCGCCGTTCTTCTTTGCTATCAGATAGTTGTAAAGTGCCGTGCGGACTCCTCCCATATGCAGGGGCCCGGTCGGCGAAGGGGCAAAACGTACTCTTGTCTTTCTCATATTCTTCTGATTGCGGGTATATTTTCAAGGTCTGCTAAAGGCTGGCCCACTTTTACCAGCAGCGTAGGCCGCTTCTCCGGATCGTAGCGGAAGGAGCGCAGATTGTCGCTGGAACTGTATCCTATGCGGGAGCCTATGTTGTCTTCTATCAGGTTGATGCCGCGTGTGCTTGCGGCTTCGTTCTTGTCGTAGGTAAAGTTGCGGGTAATCATTATGTAGTTGCCCATATCCCTGCGGGAGCCTACTATGTCTATGAATCTCAGTCCGGTAACTATGGACGTGATGTGAATCTTGTCGCCCACGGCCGGGTCCTCGTCCCAGATAAGGCCGTGCTTGAAATTGTTGGCTCCTCCAGTGTATTCGTCAATGCGGCGGTTGATTTCGGACATGTCATCCATGGTGAGGCCTTGCTCATTTTTGCCGCCGGTGATGTTTACCAGTACGTTCTTGGCGGTCTTGAGGTCGAAGTCGTTGAGCAGTGGAGACTCGAAGGCCTGGCGCACTGCATCTTCTATACGCTTGGGGCCGCTGCCTTCGCCGTAGCCCATAAGCGCCATGCCGCTGTCTTTCATCATGGTCTTCACATCCTCGAAGTCCACGTTGATGTAGCCGGGCTTCTGGATAATCTCGATGATGCCCTTGACGGCGGTAGTAAGGACCTCGTCTGCTTTTGGGAAGGCGTCGTGGGTCAGTTTGTCGCCGAAGTGCTCGTACAGTTTCTCGTTGTTGATAATCAGCAGAGAATCCACGTTCTTCTCCAGTTCCTGGATACCGTCGATTGCGCGGGACATGGCCCAGTCGCCCACGTTCTTGAACGGAAGGGTGACGACGGCGACGGTGAGTATGCCCTTTTCTTTCGCCATCTTGGCGATTATCGGAGTGGCTCCTGTGCCGGTGCCTCCGCCCATGCCTGCCGTGATGAACAGCATCTTGGTGCCGGTGTCAATTATCTTGCTCTCGATCTCGCTCTGGCTGTCGATTGCGGCGTTGCGGCCCTTGATAGGATTGGTGCCGGCTCCGAGGCCCGCTCCCATTTGTATCTTAACGGGTACCGGACTGCATTCCAGGGCCTGCGAGTCAGTGTTGCACACCACGAAACTGCAGCCTTCGATGCCCGTGCGGTACATATAGGACACTGCGTTGCAGCCGCCGCCACCCACACCTATCACCTTGATAATCTGGTCGGAGCGCTTCCAGTCGGTAGGGACTGTAGCTGTAAGGTCAATATTGATGTCGTCGAACATAAGCTATTTCTCCTCCTTTTCAGGGTTTCCCATA
>JAFWPT010000054.1 GCA_017509375.1 Bacteroidales bacterium
GCATCACGCTGAGAATCTCCTTGAGATTGCCGAATACTTGTTCCTTTGTCATACTCTGGATACTTTCATGCTGCCGGTACGCTTGAAATCCTCCTTGCGTACGGTGACTTTTGAGATACGGTGAGTGGAGGGAAGCGTGGCATTTATCTTATCCACCAGCGCATTCATATAGGCCTGGATGTCTTCAGGGCTCTTGCCTTCGAAAGCTTGCATAAGCGGCAGGATCTCGACGGCTATGCACTGGGCTCCGTTCAGTTCATCCTCTTTGACCATGGCGTCCCTTACGCAGGGATCTGCGTAGAACGGCTCTTCGAGGCTTTCAGGGCTCACATTCTCTCCGTTTGACAGGATGATGAGGTTCTTTATGCGTCCTATGATATAGAGGAAACCGTCTTCGTCAATGCGCACGAGGTCGCCGGTTCGGAACCAGCCGTCTTCGGTCATGCATTCTGCTGTGCGTTCAGGATCTTTGTAGTAACCGGAGAAGATATTGTCTCCCTTGATCCAGAGTTCTCCGTCCACAACTTTCGCTTCCTGTCCGGGATAAATCTTTCCTATGGAAGTGGGATTCTCTACGGCATTGGCATTCGCCGACGTGAGGTTGGCGCTTTCCGTAAGGCCGTAACCGAAGCAGAATTCAACACCGAGTTTGGTGAAGATATCCACGAGTCTGGGCGGCACATTAGCGGCTCCGGAGATGATCAGACGCAGATTGCCTCCGAGGAACTGAGGCCCGTACATCTTGCAAAGACCAGCAAGGATGTCGCAGATGCCGGGGACAATGACGAGGATGGTGGGTTTGATCACCGGTAATTTCCCTATGGTGGCCTTCATGTCTTCACAAGTGAAGATGAGGTTTCCGGTATAGAAGCATCCCATTGTGCCGGCTATGATGCCGAATACGTGGCTGAAAGGCAGGATGGCGATATAGCGGTGTACCCCGATAACTTTGCCGGGTTTGAAGATAGCATTGTAGCTGCCGCGCATGAATGCCCTGTGGCTCAATACTGCGCCTTTGGGGGTGCCGGTAGTACCGCCGGTGAAGAATATGGCGGCAGGGGAGTCGGGGTCCACTTTGGTTACCGGGATGCCTTCGTCGGCTATGCTGCTTGCAGGCAGTACTTTAACTCCTTTGAGCCCTTCGCACAAAGGAGCGAACTCATCGCGGACGAAGATTGCTTCGATATCGAATTTCATGCATGAGCCTGCGACTGCAGGGGCGGGCAGGGTCGGCGGAAAATTCATCGCCACATAACCTGCCGATGTTATTGCAAGGAACAACTCAATGGCATCCTGGCTGTTGCGGTCGAAGACTGCTATATGGGCGCCTTTCTTGAGCCCGAGTCCGTCGATGAAAGCACGACGGCGCGCTATCCTGTCGCATAATTCTTTGTAGGTGATTGTATTCACTTGGTCCGAAACGGCGGGACTGTCAGCGTACTGCATTCCCATCCATTCCACAAATTCTCCCATCGTAGGAATGTAAGGCAGTCTTGCCAGTTCCTCAGCGGGAATCATATCATAAAAATAGTTAGACATAATGATAGTTTTAAAACCTGGCAAAGATAGTCAGATAAACCGAGTAAAAAAAATCTGCTGATTGCGGTTTATTTGTCATTTTTGCGTATGTTTGTGAAATTTAACATAATACATCTTTTTCTTATGAACGTAAAACTTGTCGGCGGCCTGCTTGGGATATCTATCATCGCATGTCCTTTGCTGTATATTTTTGTCGGGCCTTCCCTTGACGCTTCCCAGCTGGAAGTTTTGAAGATTCTTGGAATTATTACTGCATGCAGCGCTTTGTTCTGCTTCGTGGTGGGCGAACTTACGTCCAACAACAGCCAGATGGACAAGCTATGGAGTCTGCTCCCGATTGCCTACACCTGGGTGATCGCAGTGCATGGGGGAATGTCTGCACGTCTTGTGGTGATGGCCTGCCTGGCTACGCTTTGGGGGGCACGTCTTACGTTCAATTTCGCCCGGAAGGGTGCCTACAAGCTCAAATTCTGGGAGGGCGAGGAGGACTACCGCTGGAAAGTGCTTCGAGCCAGGAAGGAGTTTCAGCCGCATTGGAAGTGGATGCTTTTCAATCTTTTCTTCATCAGCATTTACCAGAACGTATTGGTGCTTATGATCACTTTCCCGGCTCTTGTGCTGATGGGTGTGGACAAGCCTTTCGGCTGGGTCGATGCTTTGGCTGCCGCTTTGATGCTCGGTTTCATCATTTATGAAACCGTTGCGGACGAGCAGCAGTGGGCGTTCCAGTCTGCCAAATGGAAGATGATAAAAGAGGGCCGCAAGCTGGAAGATTTGCCTGCTCCCTACAACAAAGGCTTCAATACCGCCGGTCTTTGGGAAATCAGCCGCCATCCCAATTATTTCGCCGAGCAGGCGGTGTGGTGCAGTTTTTATGTGTTCAGCATCGGGGGCGGCATAGGAATAATCAACTGGAGCATCATCGGCGCCCTGCTGTTGATTGTGCTGTTTATCGGCAGCAGTGCCTTTGCCGAAGAAATCAGTTCTGCAAAGTATCCTGAATACGCCGGTTATTGCGGTAAAGTATCCAAGTTCTTCCCCGGAAAGCGTTATCGCTGATAGTTCTGCTTTATTGCATACGCCTTATGCGCACGTCGGTTTCGGGCAGCTTTGCGGCCAGCCCGGAAAGGTCGGTGTTGCTGAAATGGTAGGGTATCAGGACCTTGGGCGCAATAGTTTCGGCCGCTTTTACGCACTGCTCCACTGTCATTGTATAAGGTTGGTTTACAGGGAGAAATGCAATGTCTATATCTTTTATTCCGGACATTTCCGGAATATCTTCCGTGTCTCCTGCGATGTAAATGCGCAGGTTTTCTATAGTGAGGATGTAACCGTTGTCCCTGCCTTTGGGGTGGAACTGCTGATGCCCCTGGGTTGTATTGTACGCTGGAACAGCCTCCAGTTTGATGCCGGAAGGGAGTACTGTGCTTTCTCCGTTGGATAATGCCCGCCCCCAGCCCAGTTTTTGGATGCTGGCGGAATTGGCTATCAGCACTGTGGAGTCTTTGCGAAGGGATGCAACGGCATCTTTGTCGAGATGGTCTCCATGTTCGTGGGTGGTGAGGATGATGTCGGCGCGCGGAAACTCAGCGGCATAGTCAGTATGTTTCCCATGTTCGGTAACAGGATCTACCTGTATGGACAAATGCTTATAGCGTAGTTCCAGCGATCCGTGCTTGATGAGCGTTATGTCAACGCTTTCCCCGGAGTCTGTCGTGAAATGCTCCACTTCGTAAGCCGATGCCGTTTTGTCTGACGGCGTATTGTTCTTGCAGCCTGACAGGCTGAAAATGGACAGGATGGACATTATCAATATTTTCATTAGCGTTTGAATAATTGGCAACGGTGTAAATATAAGCATTTTTCGTATTTTTGCGCGGATAAACACTTTATGCTTGAAGAAGGATATTCTGTATCTCACTAGCTAATCGGACTATGGCGATTACAGATTCCATGATTTAGAAGCCGGGAATGTATGAGGAAACAACTGGCCATATTAGTTTGCTTACTGTTATGCGCTGTGGCGCATGGGCAGGAGCACCTTGTGTCCGTACTTAGCGAGCGTACGATGTCATTCGACGAGCAGCTCGACTCCACACTTACCGAATTCGGCGAATATATTAATATCGACAACTACAAAAAGACCGTCGATCTCGCTCATAAGCTTGGACACCCGACCCGCTTCGTGGCTGTGGAGTACCGTACCGTGGACCCGAAGGGCAATCCTGTAGTGGCATCAGGCCTAATAGCGTACCCCGAAGTAGGGAAATTCCGCGGCACAGTGGAAGTGTCGCCTTACGCCAGGGAAAAAAACCACTGCGGTTCACAGCGTGTTTTTGCGATCGAATGCCTTCCGACTAACTTCGGCTACGTTACCTTGCTTCCCGACACAATAGGCTTCGGATCAACGGAGAACTTGCCCATCGCTTACCTGATGTACGAAAACGCTGCCAGGGTTTCCGCCGACCTCAGGCTCGCTGCTAAAGAATACTTTGCCAAGACAGGCGATAAGACCGTTCCCGACAAGACTATATTTTTTGGTTATTCTCTCGGTGCTCCCGGAGCACTCGCTACCGCCGGCTATTATCACGCACACCCGGAGATAGGGGTTAAGATCAAGCGCCTATGTATAGGCTCAGGAGCTTACAGCCCCTTGCTTGCTCTCAAGAATACGGTTTACAAAGGCGAGATTACCTACCTGATATATCCGGGAATTGCCAAGAGCGTCAATACCTGGCTTGACCTCGGACTGGATTACGCCAAGCTGTTCCGGGGCCCTGTGAGAGAGGATTTCGATATCATCACCAAAGGAGACGCGAACCTCAGGGAACTGGCTGAGAAATACGGATTCAAAGTCCAGCAGTATCTTTATCCTGACTTCTTTCTGCCGGAGAAGAATGAAGAAATAGAAAAACTGATGGAAGGCCTGACCAGGCTGGAAATCCCTTGTGAAGGTTTTTCGCTGCCCAAAAACGTACGAATTGATATGCTTCACGGCGTAGAAGACTTGTTCATCCCCGTGGAATGCTCAGATATTCTATACCAGAAGCTCAAAAAGGACTATCCCCGCACACACTACCTGCGTGTTCCCAAAGCCACCCACTACGAAGCCGCTGCAATGAGCTTTGCCGAACTTGTCCTGATGCTCATAATGTAAGCCGTCCGGGCCTGTGTGGACAATCAGGAAGTTTTTGTAAATTTGCCCGACTGCAGATAATCTGACTATGTCCGCCCGCAAGTTCGGCACTTGTTTCTTCGAGCAGTATGCTCAGATTTCGCTCTCAGCGTTGCTGGGAAGCGAATTTGACGATTTAATTAACCTGGACAGACCCGATTTGCAGACTCCTGACAGGCATAGCATAGGCATAGAGGTTACCCGTGCCATGGAAGAAAGCAAATCTGCGGAGCAGGCTTTGCTCAAGGATCTGGCGGGTCTTACCCCGGGGGAAAAGGACGGCGATATAGACAATATCCTGGATTATGGATACGCATTCGGCCTCCGCAGCGGCAGGTACATCGGAATACGGGAACTTCCGTATTGGAAAATGGCTCTGCCGATGCGGAGGATAATCGAAAGCAAGGTAAATAAAGTGGGCAGCGGATTCTACGGCCACTTTGAAAAGATGGGGCTTTTCGTGTTCAGCAAGGATAACCTGGGAGAGGCGGATGCCATAAAGACGATGAACTATACGATAGGCCTGCAAAAGTATCTGGATCTCAAGTACAACCGTCTCTATCTGGCAGATGTAGACGACCTTTTCGCCTGCAATCTGGATGATGGCATTTCACCGGCTTCGCGCCTGATTCGCTACAGGATATCCCGGGAACAGCGGGAGCAATTCTATTTTGAAGCGGTGAAAAAGCAAGATTGCCGTTAATGAACGGCAATCTGCTTGACAGCTTCGGTCTTCTGAATCTTTTCTTTCTTGGGAATATGAATGTTCAGGACACCTTTTTCCACTTTGGCTTCAATCTTTTCCGCATCCACATCGTCGGGGAGCAGAAGCGTCTGCTGAAACTTCTCATAGGAGAATTCCCGGCGCAGGTAGCGGCCGTGCTTTTTGTCCTCTTTGTTTTCGGTCTTCTTCTCCATTTCGATATGAAGGTTGTTGTCTTCATCGACATGGACCTTGAAGTCCTCTTTGTCTAATCCGGGAGCGGCGAGTTCTACGTCATACTCCTTTTCATTTTCCAATACATTGATGGCAGGTGCCGTGTAAGTGGGCCTTTCCATCCAGCTGTTGTCGAAAAAGTCATTGAAAATGTCCGGCAGCCAACTGTCACTATTCCTTCTGATCATCGGTAACATAACTCAAAAACTATAATCGTTCCGGTTTTGGGCGTATCCCTATTCCCGGGGCCCCTTGCGGAGCCGATTGATGTAACTACAAAGCCGGGACCAGTCCCGAAAACCGGACAAAGTGACATAGAATTGAGCCAAAATGTCCTTTCGGGGTGACAAAAAGTCCAAGCCGGGCCGGGTGGTATAATGCAGAATTTATTGTACATTTGCACAAAAGGCTCTTGAAATATGTCTATCACCAAGGAAAAATACCGCGACGACCTAAGTACGCACCTTCTGGAATTTGCTACCGGAGGCGGATACCTCAAGGGCAGCCTGCTGAATTCTACGGATATTGACGATGCGTGGCTGCGTCACGCGCCCTACTATTATGGCGACGCAGTTAAAGAGTTCAACGGGTATCCTGAATACTGCCTTGCCTGCGCCGGTTACCTTGGCATGGCCGTCGCCTTGTTGTGGGACAAAGACTGGCAGAAATACATGGACGTGCCCTACAGCTACTTCCAAGGGAAGAGGGGCTTTGACGATATGGATGACCATATTACGGGAAACATACTCCATGAGGACTGTCTGAGCGTCGCCGCCATGCAGTCCTTGTCGGCCGAAACTTATCATTTCCTGATGAAGTCCGGCGCCGAGCCAGGAACAGCCGACGCTTACCGTTTCTTCCTGGTCAGCGCGGAAGTGATGTACAAGATCGGTGCGGCCGTCTGGCTCAACAAGCTCGGATATAAATTCGAACGTTATCAGTAGATTACATATACAAAAACAACTCTTTATGGATAAACTGCTTTCTTTTGTTTCCAAAGTTTTTATTGTTTGCTTCTGCCTTACCGCTTGTGACCTGATAGGCGACTGGCCAGGCTCCGGCCAGGGCTTGTTCGGCTACTCCGACCCGTGGGCTTCGCTCGTGAACGAGAAGTCTGAAAAAGCGATAGTAAACAGGGAAACCGTAACTTACGGCTCCCATAGCTATACGCTTTCGGGAAACGTCGATTTCAACTTCAATCCAGCTGAATTCAGAGGCGGCGTTACGGCTGCCGTGGAGTTTACGAATATCCCTTCCGGCTATAATGAATTCAAGACCGTTTATGAGGCCCTGCTCGGCAAGAGCCTCCAGGGAACTGCTGCCATGGTACCTATGGCCATGGAGATTTACGCCCGCAATCCTAATACCGGCGAAAAGTGCTTTACGCTTCTCTGCAAAGACGAGGCTACGGTGAGCGGCATCCTGCGTATCCTTAAAACCAAAATCCCCAGAAGTGCTGAAGAAGAGAAAGACAAATATATGCAGCGCTACCTGCCGGCCGCTTTGCTGAAAGGTGCCCTGTATGACAACGCTTATACCCCTTCCAAGCCCTATGTGGTGGAAGTGGGCCCTGATTCCACACTGCCTCAGGAGGCCAAGATGAGTCCTTACGGTACGCTGTATTATACCCGGATCTATGCCGATGGATGGGAGTCCCGCAACCGTTCCGTAAAAATCTTCCTGCCCAAGGGAGAAAACCTGTTCAAAGTGTAGGAGTGCTCATCCTGCTACACCCAATGCAAGGATATCTTCGGAGGTCCATGGCCGGGGCTTGAGTAGATGCGCACCATCAAGGATACTCTCACGCTGGAAGATGCCCGGAGGCTGACCGGTCCGCTGGCTTTCAACCTTATGCTGAAGCCGGCAGGCTCGCTCTGCAATCTTGATTGCTCCTACTGCTATTACCTGGACAAGTCCGGAATATACGGAGGACGGGAGCCGAGGATGAGCATGGGAGACCTTGAGCGCTTCGTACGCAGCTATATAGAGGCTTGCGATGTCCCGGAGGTCACTTTCAACTGGCATGGCGGCGAACCGCTGGTACTGGGACTGGAATTCTACCGTAAAGCCGTTGAATTCCAGAATCAATACAAGGGAGACAAGATAATACACAACACCCTCCAGACCAATGCCACGTTGCTTACAGACGAGTGGGCGCATTTCTTTGCGGAGCAGCGCTTCCTGCTTGGCGTATCGGTGGACGGCCCGTCCGAAGTGCATGACCGCTACCGTAAGGACCGGGGAGGTATGCCAAGTCTGGAGCGTGTGGTATGCGGTATAAGGAAACTGCATTCCGCCGGTGCGGAGTACAACCTGATGGCAACCATAAACAGCGCTTCGGAGGGCAGGGGATTGCAAGTTTATCAATTCCTGAAGGGGCTGGGGAGCGCTTTCATACAGTTTTCCCCGGTAGTGGAGCATGTCGTGTGGCCGATGCGCGACGGAAAGCCGGACAAGCACTCCCGTCCCCACATAGTGGATCCTTCGGAAGACGGCGCTGTCCTTGCCCCCTGGTCGGTCAGCCCTGTGGGCTTCGGGCGTTTCCTCTGTGACATTTTCGATTATTGGGTGAAGCACGATGTCGGACGGGTATTCGTAAATTATTTCGACTGCACCCTTGCCAATTGGTGCGGGGTGATGCCGGGCACCTGCAGTTTTGCCGAAACCTGCGGCGGCAATGCCGTGGTGGAGCACAACGGGGACGTTTATAGCTGCGACCACTTCGTGTATCCTAAGTACCTGATAGGCAATATCTACCGGGATTCGCTCCGGGAGATGATGAAGTCTCCGGCCCAACTGCGCTTCGGAATCGACAAGCGAAACGCTTTGCCCCGCAAGTGCCTGCGCTGCGAATTCTGGACCCTATGCCACGGCGGCTGCCCCAAGCACCGCTTCAATTCCACCGACAACGGGCAGACCGGCCTGAACGCTTTGTGCGAGGGCTTCCGTATGTTCTTCGGGCACAGCGCCTCTGCAATGAAACGCATGAAAGAACTGCTGGAACAGCAAAAGGCTCCTGCCCTGATTATGATGCAAGATTAGATATGGGAGAACTAAGCAGCGATATCCAGTATCTTCCCGGCGTGGGACCCAAGAGGGCGGCTCTCCTGAAGCAGGAGCTGGACATCCATACGCTGGAAGACCTTGTACATTTTTATCCCTTCCGCTACATAGACCGCAGCAGCATCACTCCTATAGTGTCGGTTACTCCGGACCTCGCGTACGTGCAGGTACAGGGTACGGTAGCTGTTCGTAACTTGATAAACATCAAGCACTTGAGCGTGATTATCGATGATGGCACCGGGCGCCTCGAGCTGGTGTTTTTCAAGGGCGTGAAATGGAATTTCGACAGGCTTGCTCCCGGCACCACCTGGCTCTTTTTCGGCAAACCCCAGTCGTACAACGGCCGCATCAACATAGTACATCCAGAGGTGGATGCCCCGCAGGCCGACCCGGGGGTCAAGGGAACGCTCACCGGAGTGTATCCAAGCACGGAAAAGCTTAAGGCCGGAGGCGTGACCGGCAAGACAATGTGCAAATTGCAGCGTGCCGCCCTTGCGCTTTGTTTGCCGGAAGTGCAGGAAAGCCTGCCGGACTACATACTGCAGAAGTACGGCCTGCCGCCTTTGGCCTGGACACTGCAGAATATACATTTCCCGTCGGATACGAGTTCGCTGGCAGCGGCCACCCGGAGGCTGAAGTTCGAGGAGCTCTTCTACCTGCAGCTCAGCTTGTTGAAACAGAAATACGTGCGCAGCCGGGCTTTGAACGGCATACCGATGCCACATGTGGGGCCGGCCTTCCATGCATGCTACAATGCGCTGCCGTACGCGCTCACCGGCGCCCAGCAGCGTGTGATTAAGGAAATCCGGGCAGACCTTGCCGGCGGCTCGCAGATGAACCGACTGCTGCAAGGCGACGTGGGGTCAGGAAAGACAATGGTAGCTGTGCTCAGTTGCCTGATAGCTATAGGAAACGGCTATCAGGCTTGCATCATGGCTCCTACGGAAGTGCTTGCACAGCAGCATTATGCGAATATCCAGAAGTATCTGGCTCCAACCGGATTGCGTTCTGCTCTGCTTACCGGCAGCACCTCCAGAAAGGAGCGGAAACCCCTGCTGGAAGGGCTTGCCGACGGGAGCATTTCGCTCGTCGTGGGTACTCACGCCCTAATCGAGGATCCGGTGAAGTACAAAGCGCTGGGACTTGCAGTCATTGACGAGCAGC
>JAFWPT010000055.1 GCA_017509375.1 Bacteroidales bacterium
ACGACGTTTGCGGTTTTGCGGCCCACTCCCGGGAGGGTCATAAGTTCATCTACCGTAGCGGGTACCTGGCCGTTGAAATCCTCGCATAGCTTACGGCCGAGGGCCTGCAGGTGACGGGCTTTGCTGTTGGGGTAGGACACGCTGTGTATGACTTCCAGGATGTCGTCCACGGTTGCGGAGCCAAGTTTTTCCGGGGTCGGGTAGCGGCGGAAGAGCTCCGGGGTAACCATGTTGACCCGTTTGTCCGTGCACTGGGCGGAGAGCACGACCGAAACTATCAGCTGGAAAGGGTCCGCGAAGACCAGTTCGCTCTGTGCTGCCGGCACATTCTCACGGAACCAGGAGACAATGCCTTCGTATCTTTCTTTTCTTGTCATCGTTGCAAAAATAGATAATATTTGTGTATGTTTGTAAAGCTAATGATTGACTTATGAAAAAAATCGTTTGTATTATCTTCGTTTTGCTGGCCTGTTTTTCTTCCAGGGCGCAAAGTTCTTTTAATTCTGTAAAAGAAATAGGAATAGGTTTTGCGGGCTTCAATCCCGCCATCATCGCTTCTGCTACTTCTGTGCAGGAGCTGATACGTACGCCTGGAGTTTCATTGTACGGCGAGTACCGTATTGGAATTACCAATTGGTTTGCAGTGGGAGCGCAGCTGGACTTGAAGGTCAGCGACGGCAGCTTGATCCAGATGGCCAAAGATATTTATAATCAGATGCGTTATTTCCAGGAGTCGCTGCGATTGCTTGCGGAGATTAAGTTTTTGCCCAGGAAAACTGTAAGGCCTTATGTCGGCTTCGCGGCAGGTATTGGTCTGGGACATTTCAAGGAGTTGATTTCCGATCCGCTTAACACGCTGGTCTATTGTGACTTGGCGCCGCGCCTGGGAGTGCAGTTCGGCAATCACGTCCGCGTTTCGGCCCAATTCTCTTTCACCCCCAGCGTTTCCGACGAAGGTGTCTTCAAGATTGTCAACGGCAACTTCACCTCCGTCGGCATGAACATAGGCTGGGCGTTCTGATGGCCCCCGCGTCAGCCTCGCGGGCGGTTTTGCCTCCATTCTGTCTTTCTGTGCGCGCGGCGGACGGAGGCTTCTTTGTTTTTCGCCGGGAATATGAGTAGCTTTGTCAGTCAAACTATATAATCATAAGCAGTGATGCGAAAAATAGCTGTAAGATATGCTGCACCGGAGTGCGGGCTGAGCCAGGCGCTCTGGAGTGATCTGCTGTGTACCAGCCCTGAATTCGGCGGTAACGAAGATGTTGTATATGAAGATTGGGTAACAAACGGATAGAATATGAAAACGCGTTATATATTGTTTGCTGCCGCAGTACTGGCTGTGGCATCCTGTACAAAGACCGTCGAGCAGCCAGAGCCTGAAAGTATGCAGTTGACTTTCAGGGCATACCAAGAGGGCGCTCTTCAGACCAGGACAACTGTCCGGGACGGCGGGACAAAGGTGTATTGGGAGCCGGCGGACGAAATAAAGCTGTTCTTCAAGGAGTCCAGCAGCAGATTTGTGTCGCAGAATACAGAGTTGGTTGACATAGCGGACTTTACGGGCACATTGAATGTAATATCTGGGGCAAACGAGGGCGCTGGCTCCGAGAATCAGACCTGGGGCCTGTATCCATATAGGGAAGATGCTGTCTCCGACGGGTACAGCGTCACTACAACCCTCCCTGCGGAGCAGACAGGCAGGGCCGGCAGTTTTGCCCGGAATACCCACATCACCCTGGCTCATTCCAGCGATCTCAAGTTGGCTTTCTACAATGTCACTGGCGGCGTACGCTTTTCCCTCTCTCAGGAAGGTATCAAGAGTGTGAGCTTCCAGGGAAACGATCTCGAGGCCCTTGCCGGAAAGATTAAGCTGACCTTCGAGGACGGTGTTCCTGTAGTACAGGAAGTGTCTGAGGGAGAGACTGTTCTGACACTGAACGCCCCTGATGGCGGCAGCTTTGAGACCGGCAAGTGGTACTACATTGAAGCCATTCCGCGCCTTCTGTGTGCCGGTTTCAAGATGGTATTCTCCAAAGGCGGCGAAGTTGCAACGCTCTCTACCTCCGGTTTAGTTACCATCAGCCGCGGCAAATACGGTTCCATTGCCAACGCCGACAAAGGGTTAATATTCAGGAGTGCTGATACTGCCGAGCCTGAATATGTCGACCTTGGCTTGAGCGTCAAGTGGGCTACCTTCAACGTAGGTGCCACTTCTCCGGAAGGGTACGGCGAATACTTCGCCTGGGGCGAGACGGAGCCGAAGACGGATTATGGCTGGGCAACTTACAAGTGGTGCAAGGGATCTTCAAATACTCTGACCAAATATTGTCAGGCAGACCAGTCAGATTTATGGGCCGGCTCTGGTTCTCCGGACAGCAAGACCGTACTTGAGCTTGAGGATGACGCCGCTCACATGAATTGGGGCGGCAGTTGGAGGATGCCGACGGATGAAGAGTGGACCGAACTTAGGGAGAACTGTAGCTTTACCTGGACAGATAATTACAACGGAACAGGAGTGGCCGGAGATATAGTCACAAGTAATAAGGTTAATTTCACGGACAAGACGATATTCATTCCAGCCGCTGGTTGCCGGACGGGTACAAGATTCAACGGTGTAGGCACTTTTGGAGCCTACTGGTCTTCATCCATTAAAAGCCCTGAATACTCGTACCGGCTTTATTTCAATTCCAGCCGTGTAAGCAGGAGCGATTTCGGCCGCTACTTCGGGTTTTCGGTCCGTCCAGTCACAGAATAACCGCGCAAGCCGAGAGGAGTCGCGAGCTCGCTTGCAGACTCCCGAGGCGCCGCCGGTTCATTGCGGAGCAATAAAGGACGGCAAGGCCCTTTTGGGCCAGCCTTCCAGCCGGATGCGAATGCGTCCGGCATCAATCTTTCCAGTCATGGCCGAAGCCGAATCCGGCGGCATGTCCCGGGCAAGGGATCTGTTCTGCTTCTGCGCATTCACCAGCCTCCCGTGCATATTTGAAAGGCAATCGTCCACAAAAGAGGTCAAGTTCGTGGATGAGATTCATTTTCTCGGCGGTTCATCCATAAAAACGTCTATTTTCATGGACGGAATGCCTTTCCGTTAACCGGTCCCGGGCTTACTCCAACCGGCTCCGGGCTTACTCCAACCGGTCCCGGGCTTACTCCAGCCGGCCGAAGTCGCTCCAGCCGGGCTGCATCTTGCCGTTGTGGCAGTCGCGTACGAAGCGTTCCAGGGCTTTGATGGCCTGGTATTCGCGTCTGGTGTGGTGGTAGTGCTGGATGTAATCGACCCTGATACGCCGGTAGTTTTCCGGAAATGAGAGATAGTTCTTCCAGGCCTGCGGGTCTGCTTTGACGGCATCGGTTACCCAGTCTTCGAAGACGAAAAGGGAAGGGTCCAAATCCGGAGCGGCGGCCAGTCCTGCGGCGGTCATTTCACCTAGCTCGACAAGGCGCCGGCAGCGTATGAGGTTGCGCTCGCACCAGTTGCCTCCCTTGCGCCTCGGTGTGAAATGCTGCACCGGCTTGCCGTCGTCGATGCGTTTCATGGTGCTGTCTATCCAGCCGAAACACAAGGCGACCTCTACCGCATCCACGTAGCGTACTACGCCCGGGCAGTCTTCTGCAGAGCGGTTGACCCGGAGCCAGAAATCCGGTGCCGCTGTGTGATTCCTGGCGTACCAGCGGTACAATTCCTCCCGGGAGTGTATGTCCAGTATATTGCTTACTTCCATGATATTACGTAATACGGTGAGGCGGGATTAGCCCGCTTCGCTGCGCTTGCGGCCTTTTCCCTTGCTATCCGAAAATAGCAGAAGGGGGACGGCGTTAGCCGTGCGGGGGAAACCTTTCCCCCGTCCCCTGGGGGTGCAGGGGGATAGTAGATTCGCGCGCAGCGCCGAATCCCTTTCGAAACGCGAAAGCCAGCATAAACTGGCTTGAAGCGGAGAGAAAGGGATTCGAACCCCCGAAGCAGGTTTTGCCCGCTTAGCGCATTTCGAGTGCGCCGCCATAGACCACTCGGCCATCTCTCCGGTGCAAAGTTCGTAAAAAATATTTAAATTTGTACACTATGCGGATAGGAGATTTGGAATTTGGGGAGAAACCTTTGTTTCTGGCACCTATGGAGGACGTTACGGACGTCTCTTTCCGTATTCTGTGCAAGGAGCAGGGGGCTGCTATGGTCTATACCGAGTTCGTCCCCTCAGACGGTCTTATCCGCGATGCGGACAAGGCCATCGCCAAGATGCGGACCTTGCCGGAAGAGGCTCCGGTGGGCATCCAGATCTACGGCCACCTGCTGGAATCCATGGTGGAGGCGGCTAAGATGGCGGACCATGCGGCGGAGATTGCCGGCGGCCACGGCGCCGACATCATCGACATCAATTTCGGCTGCCCGGTTTCCAAGATTGCCGGCCGTGGCGCCGGGAGCGGCATGATGAGGGAGCCGGACAAGATGGTGGCCATTACCAAGGCGGTCGTGGACGCCGTAAAGAAGCCCGTGACCGTAAAGACACGACTGGGCTGGGACGAGAGCTCCAAGATAATCCCGGAGCTTGCCGAACGCTTGCAGGATGTTGGCATCCAGGCACTTACTATTCACGGCCGCACGCGTCAGCAGATGTACAAGGGAGCCGCGGACTGGACCCTGATAGGCGAGGTGAAGAACAACCCCCGCATCCACATCCCCATCATCGGCAACGGCGACATCACCGACGGCCCTAAAGCCAAGGCTGCTTTCGACCGCTACGGCGTGGATGCCATAATGATAGGCCGTGCCTCTTTCGGCCATCCCTGGGTATTCCGGGAAATCCGCCACTATCTGGATACCGGAGAGCTGTTGCCCCAGCTGGACGTGAAGGAACGCGTAGCACTCGCCAAACGTCATTTCGACCTTTCCATCCAATGTAAAGGCCAGCCAAGGGGGGTGTATGAGATGCGTCGCCATCTGAGCTGTTATTTCAAGGGCCTCCCGGACTTCAAATCCACCCGCATGAAGCTGGTCACGTCCTGCGACCCCGTTGAAATTCACGAAATACTTGACCATATTGCAGAAAATTGGGCTGAGGCCCCCCTTGAGTCCTCTAACGTATATGATATATAAGCTCGTATTAGCCTTACGCAACGCCCGTTACCGCGGAGGCCGCCACAGCGGCAAGGCGGAAGTTCCCGCCATTTGCGTAGGTAATATTACGGCGGGCGGCACCGGCAAGACTCCCCACACGGAATTGATTGTCCGTACCCTGCTGGACAGCGAGCGTTGGGGCAACTCCAACATCGCAGTGCTGTCCAGGGGCTACAAGCGCCGCAGCCGGGGATTCCAGAACCTGCCCTTCGACGCCGGAGCCGGAATGTTCGGAGACGAAGCCGTGCAGGTAAAGCAGAAATTCCCGCAAGTAACAGTGGCCGTGGATAAAGACCGCTTGGAGGGTTGCGACATCC
>JAFWPT010000056.1 GCA_017509375.1 Bacteroidales bacterium
AACTACGAGCCTGCAGACTGCCGCCAAGGCATAGTGGGAGCCATCAGCATACAGATACAGGAGCCCAATTTCGAAGGTCAGACCAAGACCAAGCTGGGTTCCAACTATATGTGGGAGAAGCAAAGCCGGGATGAGCACGGGGTGCTCAAAACGGACATCGGACCCACCATCAGGAGCTTCGTCAACGATTTCGTATCCAAGAACCTGGACAATTACCTGCGCATCCATAAAGAGCTGGTGCCCATCATAGAAGAGAAGATCAAGGCTTCCCAGCAGGAACGCGAAGAGATTTCCGGCATACAGAAGAAAACCCGCGAGCGCAACAAAAAGACCAATGTTTACAACCGCAAACTGCGCGACTGCCGTTTCCATTTCTGTGACAAAGTCACCGAAAAGACTCAGGAGAACATAGAGAAATCGAGCATTTTCATAACCGAGGGTGATTCTGCAAGCGGAACCATCACCAAGGCCCGCAACGCCAATTACCAAGCCGTTTTCAGCCTGAGGGGCAAACCCATCAACAGCTATAAGGAAAGCCGCAAGAAAGTGGCCGAAAACGAAGAGCTGAACCTGCTCATCAACGCTCTCGGCGTAGAGGACGACCTGGACAACCTGCGCTACAACAACATCATAGTAGCGACCGATGCCGACGATGACGGAATGCACATCCGCATGCTTATTCTCACATTCTTCATGAAGTATTACCCGGACCTTATCCGGCGCGGGCACGTCCATATTCTCCAGACACCTCTGTTCCGGGTCCGCAACAAGAAGGAAAACCGCTACTGCTTCACTGCCGAAGAGAAGGAAAGCGCCATAGCCGCACTTAAGACCGGAGTGGAAATCACCCGCTTCAAAGGACTTGGAGAGATCAGCCCGGACGAGTTTTCGGATTTCATCGGAGAGAACATGAGGCTGGATCCCGTCAGCCTGGCGGAGGAGGAATCCATTGCCGACATCATGAATTTCTATATGGGCGACAATACCATAGACCGCCAGAATTTCATACGCGCCAACCTGCGCAGCGAAGAAGAATTGGAAGATATCAACATTTAATAATATCGCTATGAAAAAATTGATTTATGCTTTATCCGCACTGCTCCTTGCAGTATCGTTAAACTCTTGTGACACCGAAATCAAGAACGCAGGCAGTAAAGACCTGATAGGAACATGGGACTTGGTATCCACCACTGTCGTTTTAGGCGACGGCACAGAGACTACTACCAAGAGTACGAACGGAGATTACATCGTTATCGCACAGGACTCCTACACCTCAGTCAGCGGAAACCGCGAAACCAAATCATCGTTCAGCTTCAACCCGCCCCATCTTATCATCGGAGGAGACAATCTCTATGACTTGGTAACCCTCACCCGCAAAGAAATGGTCCTCAAGGCTACTTTGTATATTCCTATTCTCCAGAGAGAGGTCAGGTACACCTATCAGAGAAGGTAGTTTTGGGATACATCTTGCAGTTTTGCTTGCGCCTGCTGTCGTTTTTGCCGCTAAAGGCGCATTATGCCCTGGGGCGCTTCGTTTCCTGGCTTGCGGAAAAAGTATTCCGCTACCGGACCGATGTGGTCAGCGCAAATCTTGCAAGAAGTTTTCCCGAAATGGATTATAAGGAGCTGAAACAGGTAAAGGACCGCTTTTACCGCCACTTGGGGGAACAGATAGGAGAATTTGTATGGTTCGGCGGATGCCGCAGCGTAGAACGTCTCCACAGGCAACACCTGGTGGAAATAGAGAATCCCGAAGAAATCAACCGGCTCTATGAGCTTTCTCCCAGCGTGATGATTCTTATGTCCCATACCGGAAACTGGGAACTGATCGGAGGGATTCAGTCCTACAATTACAGCGGCATGCCCCTGCACATCAACGAGCGGAATTATGCCGTGGTGTATCTGCCCCAGTCCAGCGGGACTTGGAACCGTATCTTTAAGTCCAACCGCATAGCCAACCTTTACGACCCCGGGAACTTTCCCGGCTATCTGGAGACTGGAAAAGTGTTGCGCTTCGTACTGGAGCATAAGGCGGAGAAGATAATGTACAACTTCATCACTGACCAGCACCCCTATATCGAAGCAAAGGGGCGGATGGAAGTGGACTTCCTGAACCAGCGATGCCAGTCGATGAAAGGAGCAGCCGAAATAGCACGCAAGCTGGGAATGTCCGTATGCTACCTGAGCATGCCTCAGGAACGGCGTGGACTGTACAAGATAAGGTACATTCCCATCTGCGACAACGCTTCCGCCATGAGCGCAGAAGATATAATGAAGCAGTATTACAAATTGCTGGAGGAGGACATCAAAGCCCAGCCCTGGAATTATCTCTGGACCCACAGGCGCTGGAAAAAACCAGGCAAGACTCTTGGCACATAATTATTATAGATATGACAATCAAAGACTTACAACCATCAGTAGTGTGGAATAATTTCTACGCTCTTACACGCTGTCCCCGCCCTTCCAAACACGAGGAAATAGTACGCAAGTTCCTACTCGACTGGGCTGCGGAGCATAAGGTGGAGGCTTTTGCCGACGAAACCGGAAACGTAATCATGCGTGTCCCGGCAAGCCCGGGCTGCGAGAAGCTAAAAACCGTCGTGCTTCAAGGCCATATGGACATGGTTCCCCAAAAGAACGCAGATGTGGCCCATGATTTCCTGAAAGACCCTATCGAGACTGTGGTTGACGGAGACTGGCTTCGCGCCAAAGGCACTACGCTTGGAGCCGACAACGGCCTCGGACTGGCTTTGGCTATGGCTGTTGCCGAATCTCCGGAGGTGAAGCACGGTCCCATAGAAATTCTGGCGACTTACGATGAAGAGACCGGTATGACCGGAGCACAGCGGCTGAAGAGCGGAGTGCTCAAAGGAGACATTCTCATCAACCTGGATTCCGAAACCGAAGGTGAACTTTACGTAGGTTGTGCCGGTGGGCTTGACGCCTCTGCCAGCGCAAGATACCGCCGCAAGAAAGAGCCTCGCGGTCATGAGTGCTGGAGCCTCACCGTCAAGGGCTGCCAGGGAGGTCACTCGGGTATGGATATCATTCTGTGCCGAGCCAACGCCAACCGCCTCATGGCACGAGTCCTGCTGCCGCTGCTCAGCAAGCACGACGTTAAACTCATCGACCTGGAAGGCGGCACCCTCCGCAATGCCATTCCCCGCGAAGCGTTCGCTACCGTTTATGTTCCCAAGGCCAAGCTCGTTGCGGCAAAACGCGCTGTCGCACGCGTCGCTGCCGAGTTGAAGGCTGAGTACGCCGCTACCGACCCTAATCTGGCCGTCATTTTCGAACCCTACGCTCCGGCCCCGGGCGAAGTGTGCGATCCAGAAGACTGCAAATACGTCAGCGAAGAGGCCGCGCTACGCTTTGTGCGCTGCATCCTCGCCTGCCCCGACGGTGTAGAACGCATGAGCGACGCTATGCCCGGTATGGTTGAAACGTCCAACAACCTTGCAATGGTGAAGATTTACCGGGGTGAGTTCTCAATGAAATGCTTGATGCGCAGTTCGGTCGACAGTGCAAAGGCAGCCTTGGCTTCCAGGATGGAGTCCGTATGCAAGCTGGCGGGAGTAAACATACGCTTCACAGGCGGTTACAGCGGTTGGGCGCCCAACGCCAAATCGGAAATCCTTGCCGTAATGAAGAAGGTTTACAAGGGAATGTTCGGCAAAGAGCCGAAGGTAATGGCTATTCATGCAGGCCTTGAGTGCGGTATTCTTTCCGGCGCTTATCCTCACTGGGATATGGTCTCCATGGGTCCCACTCTCCTGAGTCCCCACTCCCCCGACGAGCGCGCCTTCATCCCGTCTGTCCAGAAAGTATGGGACTTCCTTCGTGAAGTGCTGGTCAACATACCTGAAAAATAACAGTAACACTCTAATAATCAATTATGAAGCATTTACTACATTTTGTATGCCTGGGCATTCTGGCGCTTTCCTTCAGCAGCTGTCTTGGAGGTAAGTACATGTCCATGTTTGCGCTTACTCCTAAAGTTCACGGAGTAGCCGATATCGAGCGCACACGCCACAAAGCGGACTCCCTCATGCCCGGCAGCACGGCCTGGTACGACAGCCTCAAGGCCCAGGGAATTTTGAAAGACAGCTGGATTACCAGCAACAACAACGGGGCCAAGTTGCACGCCTGCTACGTGCCTGCAGCCCGGCCGGACGAGGCCCAGGGAACCGCAATCGTGATTCACGGCTACGGCGACAATCACCTTGTATTCCTCTATCTCGTTAGGATGTACCGCGATGAGTTCAACTACAACGTTCTCTTCCCCGACCTGCAGTATCACGGCTACTCGGAAGGCAAGTCTATCCAGATGGGCTGGCTGGACCGCCTGGATATCATGCAGTGGATAGAAGTTGCCCACGACATATTCAAAGATGACTTCATGGTACTCCACGGAGTATCCATGGGTGCCGCTACGGTCATGTTCACCAGCGGCGAACAGTTACCGGATTACGTCAGGTGTTTCGTAGA
>JAFWPT010000057.1 GCA_017509375.1 Bacteroidales bacterium
ATCCAGAGGGAATACCTTGAAAACATCGAAATCTTCATAGAATTTGAGCGGGTACTCGATTTTGGGGACGCGGTGGATCTTGTAGATGAGCCCGGCGTCTTTGAGCCAGGTGATGGCTACTTCAAAGTCTTTTGCCCTGCCGCCCTTGATTTGCTTGAAAGCGTTCCAGGTCTGCCATTCGGCGGTGGGACCTGGAACGTTTTGGAGCGTTTTCGTAGCAGGTCCTGCCATCGGGAGGCAGACCTGGAACGCTTTGGGAGGGAGATGGAAAGATTCTTAGCTTTTCCCGGTTTAACCGGGGTGTGGGAATAACCGGATAGAGCGGGGATGACCTTTGGACCGTGGTGCCTTTTTTCCGGGGAGGCATGCTACTGCTGCTTGCAACGGCGGCAATCCTCACGCGACGGGCGTGAAGACTGCGCAGCGATGGCCAAGGTGAAAGTTGATGCCGCTTCTACTCCCGGTAAAGTTGATGCCGCTTCTATTCCTTGTGCGTCATGATGTCGAGGACCATTTTGTCGGTTTCGCGCATGCCGAGGGAGCCGAGGCGGGTCATGTTGTGGATGCAGCGGTCTACGTCGTCTTCTATGAGGCCTTCGTAAGAGGATACGGAGTGGTTCTGGATGGCAAGCATGGCGCTGAGGACGGCGGTGGAGACGCCGCTGCTGACTTTCAGGGCGCAGCTGGGCTTGGCTCCGTCACACACCATGCCGGCGAGGTTTGCAATCATGTTCTTTACGCTTGCCGCCACTTGCTCGAAGCCGCCTCCCATAAGGTAAGTGATGCCGCAGCTGCTTCCGGTAGATGCCACTACGCAGCCGCACAGGGCACTCAGGCGGCCCAGGCTCTGCTTTATGTAGATAGCGGTCAAGTGGCTGAGTACCAGCGCCCTGGTGAGCTCTTCTTCGGTGTTGTGATTCTCCTGGGCAAACACCACCACGGGCATGGTGGCAGCAATGCCCTGGTTGCCGCTGCCGGAATTGCTCATCACCGGAATCATGGCTCCGGCCATACGGGCGTCGCATGCATTGGAGGTTGCACAAAGGATATGGCTGAAAATAGTATCACCGAAAATACCCTTGCCCAGGGGCCTGGAGAGGGTTTTGCCCAGTTCGTGTCCGTAATTGCCCTTCAAGGCTTCGCACGACGCGGCTTCGTTCAGCCTGCGGGCCTCGTTGATGAACTCTATGTCCTCCAGCGGAACGCTGACCGCAAAATCGTACACCTGGCGCAAAGTCAGTTCTTCCACTTTTTCTTCGGCATCTTCCGCCGTAAGGGATGAGCGGATATCCAGGGCCTGCCCGCAGCATGGGCCGTCCAGGAATACCAGGCCGGTATGCTCACGCGCTATTATCGCCCGGGACTCCTGCCCGCCGGCGGCACAACGCACATCAATGTACAACAACTCATCGGATTCATCCGTAAGCCCAATCTTTATGCGGTCTTCCGACAGGTACTTTTTGGCCTTGGCGAGAGCTTCCGGATTGCAGTCTTTCAGGACCTCCAGCTTGTAACTGCTCTTCCCTGTCAACGCCCCCAGAGCCACGGCGATAGGCAATCCGGTCATTCCGGTGCCGGGTATTCCCACCCCCATAGCGTTCTTGAGAATATTGGCACTCAGCTTGATGTCAATGGTTTCGGGTATTCTTCCAAGAGCCTCTTTTGCGTACGCGGTACAAAGGGCCACAGCCACCGGCTCGGTACATCCCACAGCGGGAACAACTTCTTTCTTGATAAGCTCGATTATCCGTGAATTGTCCATAGCTCCAAAGATAGTGATTCTTTAATGAAAAATATCTATATTTGTGAGTTAAAGTATTACTACCTTACCTATAAAAATGGAAAAATTATTAAACAAGACCTGCTCCAAGTACACTCTTGCAGAGGAAGTCAAAGCAAAGGGTATTTATCCCTATTACAGACCCATTTCCTCCGGGCAGGATCCTCTGGTCACAATGGCGGACGGAAGCAAGGTCCTCATGTTCGGATCCAATTCCTACCTCGGCCTTTCCGATGACCCCAGACTCAAGGAAGCGGCAATAGCTGCCGTTAAAAAATATGGCACCAGCTGCTCCGGAAGCCGTTTCCTGAACGGCACGCTGGACATTCATGAAGAACTCGAAGAGAAGCTTGCAAAATTCGTCGGCAAAGAAGAGGCCGTCACATACAGCACCGGATTCCAGGTGAACCTCGGCGTGGTGGGATGCCTCGGATTCCGTGGCGGATTCATCTTCCTGGACGCTCTGGACCACGCCTGTATCATAGACGGCAGCCGCCTGAGCTTCAGCGAGGTACGCAAGTTCCGCCACAACGATATGTCCGACCTTGAGAAGAAACTCTGGCTCACTCCCAGGGGTGCCAACAAACTCATCGTGGTGGACGGCGTTTACTCCATGGAAGGAGACCTCGCGCCCATTCCCCAGCTGGTTGAACTTTGCGAGAAATACAACGCCTCCCTCATGATAGACGACGCCCACGGCCTCGGAGTTGTGGGCGAAAACGGCTCCGGCACCGCCAGCCACTTCGGCCTCACGGACAAGGTGGACCTTATAATGGGAACCTTCTCCAAGAGCTTCGGTTCCCTGGGAGGCTTCATAGCCGGCGACAGGACCGTCATCGAGTACCTCAAGCACAACTCACGCACCCTCATTTTCAGCGCGTCAATGACTCCCGCAGCCGTGGCCGCAGCCAGCAAGGCTCTGGATATCATGATAGAAGAGCCGGAGCGCCGCGAGCACCTCTGGGAAGTGACCCGCCACGCCCAGAAGGCATTCAAGGACGCCGGATTCGATACCGGACACACCCAGTCCCCTATCATCCCGCTGTTCGTGCGAGACACTTTCAAGGCCATGACGATAGTGAAACTGGCCTACGAGGCCGGAGTGTTCATCACCCCCGTCATAGCCCCGGCGGTCCCCGAAAAGGACGTGCTCATACGCTTCGCTCTTATGGCCACCCATACGGTGGAACAGGTAGATGAGGCCGTAGAAAAGCTCACGAAGATATTCAAATCCCTCGATATCATATGATTATCCTCATCACGGGCATCAGCTCCGGCTTCGGCAGGGCAATGGCCACCCGGCTCCGGGCCGACGGTCACACGGTATATGGCACTCACCGCAAAGAAGTGGAGCCCATCCCCGGAGTCAAGTACATCAAGGCTGACGTCCGCAACGAGGAGGACTGCAAAAACGCAGTACAGACAGTTCTGGACGAGCAGGGACGGATAGATGTCTTCATCAACAACGCCGGCATGGGCATTGGAGGCCCACTGGAATTCAGCACCCTGGAGCAAGCTCAAACCCAGATGGACGTGAACTGGATGGGTATGGTGCGTTGCCTGCACTTCGTACTGCCCGCCATGCGCAAGCAGAAAAGCGGACGCATCATCTGCTTCAGCTCCATCGGCGGTCTTATGGGCCTTCCGTTCCAGGGGCTATACTCCGCCAGCAAATTTGCCATTGAAGGCTACTGCGAAGCCCTCCGCATGGAGGTACGTGCCCACGGCATCAAGGTGGTGGTGATTGAACCGGGCGACTTTGCCACTTCTTTCACCGCCAGCCGCGACTCCATAGGAGGCAGCGAAGCCCACGAGGCTTATCCCGCCTACGCCCGCTCTCTTGCCAGCATAGAGCACGACGAGACTTCCGGACTCAAGCCGGAGTTCCTGGCAGAGCGCATAAGCAAGATAGTGAAGGCCCGCAATCCCAGGTACAGTTACATCATTTCTACTCTTGAACAGCGCCTTTCCGTGCTGCTCAAGGCCATACTCCCCGCGAACTGGTTCGAAGCAATACTCAGAAGTTATTACAAATTATAGTGAAAACCACATTTAACATACACTACCGCACGCAATGGGGCGAGAGCCTCTGCGTAGTGCTGCAAGACACAAAGTATCCTATGAAATGGAACGAGGGCGCCATCTGGAGCGTCTCCGTGAACGTGCCTGCAGCCGCCCTTAAAGATTACTGGTACGTAGTAATGAGAGACGGCGTGATTGCCCGCAGCGAGTGGGAGCACCATAGCGCCAAGTCCGCCGCCGTCATAGACGACAGTTGGAACGACTGCCCGACAGAAGGATGTCCCTTCGTGCGCAAGCATACGGCGGAGCTCTTCGACCGGCCGGGATTCCGCGGCGCCGGCACCGCAGTACCGGTGTTCTCCCTCCGCAGCAAAGACGACTTCGGCATAGGCGATTTCCGCGACCTGCACGCCCTTACCGACTGGGCCGCCGCCACCGGGCAGTGCATAGTGCAGCTGCTTCCCGTGAACGACACCACCCGCAAGGGACAATGGAAAGATTCCTACCCCTACAGCCCCATATCTTCATTTGCGCTGCACCCGTTGTACCTGCGCCTGCAAGAGATTGGTGTAAAAGCGGATGCGGCCTTCCTGAAGGAGCAGAAAGCGCTCAACGGACTGCCCGAAATAGACTATCCTCGCGTCTTCAAGGCCAAGATGGCCCATGTGCGCAAGGCCTGGGAAGCCTGCAAGGAAAAGGATCTCAAGGCCTCCGCTTTCAAGCGTTTCTGCAAGGACAACGCCTACTGGCTCGACGAGTACGCCGAATTCTGCGCCAAGCGCGACGGCAACGAAGCGGATTACTGGCGCTGGATACAGTGGCACCTGGAGCGGCAGTTCGCGGATGAGGTGAAGTATGCCCGTTCCAAAGGCGTACACTTCAAGGGCGACCTCCCCATAGGCGTGAGCGCCGACAGCGCCGACGCCCATTTCCACCCTCAGCTCTTCAACCTGGATTCAAGTGCCGGGGCACCGCCGGATTTCTTCAGCGCAGAGGGCCAGAACTGGGGTTTCCCCACCTACAACTGGGAAGAAATGGCCAAAGACGGCTACGCCTGGTGGAAATCGCGCCTCCGCAAGATGAGCGAATTCTTCGACGCCTTCCGCATCGACCACATACTTGGATTCTTCCGTATCTGGGAAATTCCCTCCCAGTACAAGAGCGGTTCTATGGGCCATTTCAACCCGGCCATACCTTATGCCGAGGACGAAATCCGCATGATGGGTCTGCCGCTGGAAGGGCTGTTCCTGCCCGATCCCCGCAACCCCGGCTGCGTGCAGCCCCGCATTCTTCCGGAATCCGACAAGCTTCCGCAACCGCAGAAAGAGCAGTTCGGAGCCCTCTACAACGACTTCTTCTTCCACCGCAACGACAGCCTGTGGCGCTACAACGCCGAGCGAAAGCTGCCGGAACTGCTGGATGCCACCGGAATGCTAGCTTGCGGTGAGGACCTGGGTATGGTGCCCGACTGCGTGAGCGGCGTCATGGCGAAGGAAACCATTCTGTCCCTGGAAATGGCTAATATGGACAAGGGGCGCCCTTGGCCCTACCTTGCCGTGTGCGCTTCATCTTCCCACGATATGGCCACGCTGCGTATGCAGTACGCCGAGGAAAACGGCCGCGACATGGAGCCCTGGGAGGTGCGCCGCGCCCTTTGGGGACATCTGGAATCGCCCCCCATGCTCGCCATTTTCCCGCTTCAGGACTGGCTTGCCCTGGACGGCAAACTCCGCCGCCCGGATTACGAAAACGAGCGCATCAACCAGCCCGCCGACCCGAATCACCACTGGCGTTTCCGCCTTCACATCAATGTAGAAGAACTCCCGAAGGCCGGTCCGCTCAATGTGGAAATCATCGGAATGCTTAAAGATTCAAACCGTTACAATCAATAGAAAATGACACAGGACGAATTATTCAAGGTACTCGTTGCACATTGCAAGGAATACGGGTTCATTTTCCCGTCAAGTGAAATCTACGACGGCCTGGCCGCTGTATATGACTATGGCCAGATGGGCGTCGAGCTCAAGAACAACATAAAGCAGTATTGGTGGAATGCGAT
>JAFWPT010000058.1 GCA_017509375.1 Bacteroidales bacterium
ATTCTGCGTGCCGGCCTCGAACTTGCGGGGGAGTGGAGCCCAGCTGCTTTCTTCCCAGCGCACGGTCTGGATCATCTCTCCGCCTCCGAACATGGGAGGCATCTGCTCCAGCAGCACGCGCCGTCCCCACAGCACCCCGGTACCGGTGGCGCCATACATTTTGTGTCCGGAGAAAGCATAGAAGTCACAATCCAGAGCCTGCACGTCAACTTTTTGATGCACAATACCTTGAGCTCCGTCCACCAGGAAAAGGACCCCCCTGCGGCGGCAGATTTCGGATAACGCCAGAACGGGGTTCACAAGACCCAGCACGTTGGACACGTGAGCGACGCAGAGCAGCTTCGTGCGCGGGGTAATCATATCCTCCAGCAGTTCGATTCTCAGTCTGCCGTTTTCATCTATCGGCAAGCGCTTAAGCACTGCGCCCTTGCGCTTGCAGAGCATCTGCCAGGGCACTATGTCGGAGTGATGCTCCGCCTCTCCCACTATTATTTCGTCGCCTTGGCTGATGAATGCTTCTCCTATGCTGAACGCAGCCAGGTTAAGCGAGTGGGTGGCTCCGGAGGTGAATACTACTTCTTCCGACGAAGCGGCATTTATGAATTCAGCCACAGCATTACGGGCCTGCTCATAAGCTTCCGTCGCTTCGGCCGCCACTCGATGAACGGCACGGTGGAGGTTTGCAGTGAGCTGCGAGGAAATCTCCGCCCACCTGTCTATAACAGACCGGGGACGCAGGGAAGTGGCGGCATTGTCCAGGTACACCAAGGGCTTGCCGTAAACTCTGCGCTCCAGCTGGGGAAACTGCTGTCTGATTTGCTGAATGGTCATAATTTCTGTAGTCCGAGACCGGGGCCGGAAGGAAGCATCATATTGCCGTCAACCACCGTCATACCCTTAAATAAGTCGTTACTAATCAATAAGTTGCCGTCAATGTCGCAGAAGTCGGCGGCAGGTGCGAGCTGAGCTGCTGCTGTGCAGGCACAGGATGTCTCGGTCATACATCCGAGCATCACTTTCATGCCTTCAGCCCGAGCGTACGCTATCATTTTGCGAGCTTCCAGCAAGCCGGTACTCTTCATAAGCTTGATGTTGATTCCGGAGTAAGCACCTTTGATGCGGGGTATGTCTTTTAGGCGCTGGATGGCCTCGTCGGCTATAATCGGAAGAGGACTTCGCTCGGTTATCCATGCAGCATCGTCCAAACGCTCCTTATCCATCGGCTGCTCCACCAGCACCACCCCTTGTTCCTTCAGCCAGAATATTTCGTCGAGGGCTTTTTGCCTGTCTTTCCAGCCCTGGTTGGCATCCACGGCTAGGGGAAGATCTGTGACGGAGCGAATAGACTTGATCATCTGCTCGTCGGTATCCAGACCCACCTTTACCTTCAGAATTTTGAATTTTCCGGCACACTCCAGCGTCTTTTCCCGCACTATTTCGGGGGTGTCGATACCTATCGTGAAGGTAGTGGGGCCGGCCTTCGCCGGGTTCAGACCCCAAATTTTATACAGCGGCTGACCGCAAAGCTTGCCGACAAGGTCGTGCAACGCAATGTCGATGGCCGCTTTAGCAGGAGCATCCCCTTCCGACAGACTGTCCAGGTATTCCATTATGTCCTCCAGCAGGAAAGGGGAGTCGAAGCCGCTCAAATCAACCTTTGAGAGAAATGCGCATACACTTTCTACAGAGTGGCCCAAATAAGGTGGCATAGAGGCTTCGCCGTATCCGGTAAAGCCGCCATACTCTATCTCGACCTGTACGCCAGGCGTGGTCTTTCGGCTGTAAGAAGCCACGGTAAAAGTATGCGCCAGCTGGAGTTCGTACGAGTAGAAGGATAGCTTCATCTTTCCTTCCTCCTTTGTTTTGATTCCGCCCGGCCTGATAGTGCACGAGCCAAGGCCGGCAACTGTAGCAGCCGCTATGGATGCGCCAATAAACTCTCTTCTGTCCATTATACAAAAATACAAATTATTTGGTTATTTTTGTTGAGAATATATTGAATTATGCTCGACTACATTTCAGGAAAAATCGCTGAGCTTGGTCCTACAAGAATCGTAATAGACAATAGCGGACTGGGGTACAGCATGGAGATTTCTCTCCAGACCTATGAGGCGTTGGAAGGAAAAAAAGAAGCCACCATCTATATCCAGTCCCAAATCAACCAAAGGGACGGCACTCAGGTTGACTATGGCTTTGCCGGGAAGGAAGAAAGGGAATTGTTCCGGCTTATTACCGGTGTCTCCGGGATGGGCGCAGCATCTGCACGTATGATCTTATCTTCCATGACCTCTGCTGAACTTCAGGAAGCAATTTTATCTGAGAACGTAAATGCACTGAAATCTGTTAAGGGCATTGGATTGAAGAGCGCTCAGAGGATGATTCTGGAACTCAAAGATAAGATTGTCAAGGGAGATGGCGCAAGTTCCGAGGTGCTGTTCCAGACAGATACCAACGCCGCAGCAGATGAAGCTGCAAGTGCGCTGCAGATGCTTGGATTCACCAAGGCGAATATTCAGAAAGCCATTCAGGCCATTCTCAAGGCAAATCCACGGGCATCAGTGGAGCAAATTATAAAGTCTGCGCTGCAGATGCTATAGTGTTCCACGTGGAACACAAAGCACACGTGACGGTTGTCTTACCTCCCGAAATAAACCAGCAAAACAGAAATATCAGCAGGGGACACTCCGGAGATACGGGAAGCCTGGCCTATGGTGCGAGGTGAATAACGCTTGAACTTTTGCCTGCACTCAATAGTGAGCCCGGAGAGTTTGTCGAAATCGAAATTCTCGGGAATTTCAAGTTCTTCCAGACGCTTCATCTTTTCAACTTGCAGACTCTCCCGCTGAATATAACCCCTGTATTTCAGGAATATTTCCACAGACTCAACAACATCATCACCAGGAAGATCCCTAAAGCCATATTTGAGCAGTGTTCCACGTGGAACATAATCCAGCAAGTCATTCAGGGTTAATTCAGGCCGCGTGGCTATTTCTGCAAGCTTCTTAGACTCAGAAAGCACAGCGGACCCGGAAGATAAAAGGTAAGAATTAAGAGAAGACGCACTCATCTTGGTAGTTTCAGTGAGATTCTGAAGGCGCTGGACTTCATCATACTTTTTCATAGTAAGTTCGTACCGGTGCGTGTCAGCTAAGCCGATCTGATAAGAGCGCTGGGTGAGACGCTGGTCGGCATTATCCTGCCTCAACAGAATTCTATATTCTGCCCTGGAAGTAAACATCCGGTAAGGCTCATCTACGCCTTTAGTGATCAAGTCGTCAATAAGTACTCCAATGTAAGCTTCCTCTCGGCCTAAGATGAATGGATCCTTTTGATTGATTGAAAGGTTGGCGTTAATGCCGGCAATCAAGCCCTGAGCAGCTGCTTCTTCATAGCCGGTAGTGCCATTAACCTGACCAGCAAGGAACAAACTGGGTACAAGCCTGGACTCAAGGGTCTGCTTCAACTGAGTAGGGTCGAAAAAGTCATACTCTACTGCGTATGCAGGGCGGAATACTTTTACGTCTTCCAGACCTTTGATAGCTCGGAGAGCATCCATCTGAACCGGGTATGGCAAAGAAGAAGAAAAACCCTGAAGATAATACTCGTTTGTTCCGCATCCTTCTGGTTCAAGGAAAAGCTGATGTGCGTCGTTTTCAGGGAATACTCTCAGCTTATCTTCAATACTTGGACAATAACGTGGACCTCTGCCATGAATCACACCGGTAAAAAGAGGGGAATCATCGAAACCGGCTCGAAGGCGATCATGTACTTCGGTATTCGTATGGAGTATGAAACAATCCATTTGACGTCCGGATCGCTGCACCGAAGAGGGAATATCAAGGTAAGAAAAACGCTGAGGGTGCTGGTCGCCAAGCTGACGGTCAAGAACTGAAGTATCAACTGACGAAATATCAATTCTCGGGGGAGTCCCGGTTTTCATCCTGTCTGCAGTAATACCCCTTTCTACCAATTGACTTGTCAAGCCAAGCGAAGGAAGCTCACCGATACGGCCGCCCTCCAAAGACTTTCGCCCGACAAAAAGCTTTCCACCCAGAAAGGTACCGGCAGTTAAAATAACGGCTTGAGACTTGAAAATCAGCCCTCCACCAGTGCGGACACCACAAATTTTTGAATTCTCAAAGAGAAAAGAAGCGGCAAAATCTTCGTAAATAGTTAAATTTGAGATATTTAGAAGGTGTTTTCGCCAGTTGAGAGAAAAGCGGATTTTATCGCATTGGGCACGGGGACTCCACATTGCCGGTCCCTTTGACTTGTTCAGCATCCTGAACTGGAGGGTAGATTCATCAGTCACTATTCCAGTCATTCCGCCGAGAGCATCGATCTCCCGGACTATCTGCCCTTTTGCGATTCCTCCTATTGCGGGATTGCATGACATCTTGGCAAAGGACAAAGTATCCATGGTAAGAAGCAGAACCGACGAACCCAGCCTGGCTGCCGCGCAAGCAGCTTCACACCCGGCGTGGCCGCCACCCACAACGATTATGTCAAACCTGTTACTTTCCACTGCCGGCCAAATTCTTCCTTAACTCAAGATAATAATTCTCTTTTGCACGCATAGTATGGATATCCGCCTCGGAATGATCGTCGTAACCGATTAAATGAAGAATACCATGAACTATGACCCTATGAAGTTCCTCAGTAAACTCTGTTCCATAAAATACAGAATTCTCGCCCACGGAATCAACGCTTATAAACAAGTCGCCGGAAATCACTGGCTTTTCGGAGTAGTCAAAAGTGATAATATCAGTAAAATAGTCATGGCCCAGATATTGCAAATTGATGTTGAGTATGTAAGGGTCGGAGCAGAAAATGACGTTGATATCGCCAAGACGGCATATTTCACTCTCCGCTACCAACTTAAGCCAACGGTTGTTGAACAACTTGTTTTTGTACTCGAACTTAATATCCTCAAAAAAGTACCTGACCATAGATTTGACTTTAAACTGTGCAAATCTACAACAAAAATTGGAATTGAAATTTATAATTTCTATCTTTGAGACTTGAATAGAATAAAATAAACGTATAGTACCCAATATGGAAATCAAGAAATCAGAAAAAGCCAGTCTCGAGAACAAGCGCTTGCTTTTCGTCGAAATCGGTTTCGTAGTTGCCCTTTTGGCTGTCCTCTTCGCCTTCGAGTGGAGCAGCAAAGAGAAGGCAGATACTTCCTTACTGGCCGAAAACAAGGAACTTATTGAGGAAGAAATCATTCCCATCACCCAGGAGACGCCTCCCCCGCCGCCTGAGATGGCTAAGA
>JAFWPT010000059.1 GCA_017509375.1 Bacteroidales bacterium
CAAGGGAGCCCGCCTGCAGCGCGCCCTCATCAACTTCTTCCTGGACCGCAACACCGCGGCCGGCTACAAGGAAGTGGAACCGCCCGTGATGGTGAACGCCGCTTCCGGTTTCGGCACCGGCCAGCTGCCCGACAAGGAAGGACAGATGTACTTCGCGCCCCTGGACGGCTTCTACATGGTCCCCACCGCCGAAGTGCCCGTCACGAACATCTACCGCGACGTAATCCTTTCGGCCGACCAGTTCCCGCAGAAGCTCACGGCCTATACGCCCTGCTTCCGCCGCGAGGCCGGCAGCTACGGCAAGGACGTGCGCGGCCTCAACCGCCTGCACGAGTTTGACAAAGTGGAGATTGTGCGCATCGAGAAGCCCGAGAACAGCTACGCCGCCCTGGACGAGATGGTGGCCCACGTAGAGAGCCTGGTGAACGAGCTGGGCCTGAAGTACCGCATCCTTCGTCTTTGCGGCGGAGACATGAGCTTCACCTCGGCCATCACCTACGACTTCGAACTCTGGAGCGCCGCCCAAGGCCGCTGGCTGGAGATTTCTTCCGTATCCAACTTCGAGAGCTACCAGGCCAACCGCCTCAAGTGCCGCTACAAGGACGAAAGCGGCAAGACCCAGCTGGTCCACACCCTCAACGGCAGCTCCCTGGCCCTCCCGCGCGTGGTGGCCGCCCTGCTGGAAGACAACCAGAAAGAAGGTTACATCGAGATTCCCGAAGTCCTTCGGCCTTACACCGGTTTCGACCGCATAGACTAAGTTCTACCCGTCATGAAGCGCATCAGCAGCATCACCGCAGGCGTCGGGGCTCTGGCAGCCATCGGCGCCTGCAGCGGTGAAAAGGAATATACCCGGCCCAATATCGTGTTCTTCTTTGCCGATGACATCGGCGCCGAATGCTTTGGCTGTTATGGAGGGGTGGAATACGAGACCCCCTGCATTGACTCGCTGGCCCTCGCAGGCATCCAGTACATGAACATGAACGCCCAGCCGCTCAGCTCCCCTTCCCGCGTGCAGGTGATGACCGGGCTGTACAACGACCGCAACTATGTGGCCTTCGGCTACATGAACGAGGACGAGCACACCTTTGCCCAGGTGGCCCGGGACGCCGGATACGGGACCGCCATCGTGGGCAAATGGCAACTGGGACGCAGCCGGGCCATGCTGCCCAAAGCCGGCTTTGACGAGTTCTTCTGCAGCCAGATCGAGATGTATCTGGAAAGCCGGGGCCCGCGACAGACCGACCGCTATGCCAACAGCATGTGGGACAACAACGGCAAACGCTACGATTTTGCCATCTACGGCCCGGATGCCATGCAGGACTACGCCTTCGACTACATTGACCGGAAAGTGGAGGAAGGAAAGCCCTTCCTGCTCTATTTCACGGAACCGCTGGTGCATACCCCGCACACCACCACCCCCGACACCGAGCTCTGGGACGACCTGTACGACAGCCGTTTCTCCAGCGGAGCCGATACCGCCTATTTCCGGTACCAGGTGCGCTACATGGACCGCCAGGTGGGCAATATGGTCCGTCACCTGAAGGAGAAAGGCGTCTGGGACAACACCATCTTCATTTTCGCCTCCGAC
Organism: Bacteroidales bacterium; assembly: GCA_017509375.1. Next base: position 1,592 of record JAFWPT010000059.1, read on the forward strand.
AACGGCACGTCCACGCGCATCCTCTCCAAAACGGCCGATGGCCGGGAGATACAGGGCGGCAAGGGCGAGCCCACCTATATCGGCACCCATGTGCCCATGATCATCACCTGGGGAGACCGGCTGGCCGGACGCAAGGCAGAGCACCTGGCCGACCTTACGGACATCCTGCCCACCATTGCCGATATCGTGGGGACCTCCCTCCCGGAAGACTGGGACCTGGACGGCGTGAGCCTGTATCCGGAAATCTGCGGGCAGGAGCCCAACGCCAAGGACCTGGTGCTGGTCCATTTTAACCCGCTCTGGCCCACCACGCCTTCCCCCAAGGCCTCGCGCTACGCCATGGATGACGACTACGCCTACTTCTGGGACGGCCGCATCTACAACTATCGGGAAGATCCTGCGTTCCTGAATCCCCTGCGCTGGGAGGACGCTCCGGCCCAGCTCCAGTCCCGCCTGCAGCCCCTTAAGGACCGCGTGGACGAGATGCCCGATTTCTACCCCGACAAGCCCGGCGCCCCCCGGAAGTTCCCCTACAAGACCTTCTACGATTTCGCGCCCCCGCAGAACCCGTTCTAGCGAACGGGTTCGAAAGAACGTCTACGTTACCCCATCCCTGAAGGGCTCCAAGCGAACGGGTTCGAAAGATGACCGACAACACCATTACGATTGGCGATGCGCTGCGACTCACGGGGCCGGCGGCCTTCAACATCATGCTCAAGCCCGCCGGGTCAAGCTGCAACCTGGAATGCCGGTACTGCTACTACCTGGACAAGGCCGGGCTGTATGGCGGCCGGGAGCCCGTGATGTCGGAACAGATGCTGGAAACCGTCGTGCGGGAATATATATCGGCCAACGAGGTGCCGGAAGTAACCTTCAACTGGCACGGCGGCGAGCCGCTCCTTCTGGGCATGGATTTCTATCGCAAGGCCCTGGCGCTGGAAGAGAAATATGCCGACGGGAAAACCATCCACAATACCATCCAGACCAACGGCATCCTGCTGGACCGTCCCTGGGCCGAATTCTTCCGCCAGCATCACTTCCTGGTAGGGATTTCCATCGACGGCCCGCAGGACATTCACGACAAGTACCGGAAGGACAAGGGCGGCGCCCCCAGCTTTGACAAAGTGATGCGCGCCGTAACGCTGCTCCAGAGCTCCGGAGTGGCATTCAATACCCTGTCCACCATTAACAAGGCCTCCGAAGGAAGGGGCCTGGAGGTGTACCGCTTCCTCAAATCCATCGGCAGCCGTTATATGCAGTTCATGCCGGTGGTGGAGCATGTAAAAGACGGACGCATCGTGGATCCGGCCCAGGCTGGGGCGCAGCTGGCATCCTGGTCGGTGAGCGCCCTGGGCTTTGGACGCTTCCTCTGCGACATCTTTGACGAGTGGGTGCGCGGCGATGTTTCCCGCTACTTCGTGGGGCAGTTCGACGCAGCCCTGGCCTCCTGGTGCGGGGTGCCGCCCGGCATCTGCGCCTTCTCGGAGACCTGCGGCGGCAATGCGGTCATCGAGCACAATGGCGACGTCTATCCCTGCGACCATTTTGTCTATCCCCAGTACCGCCTGGGTAATATTGCCCAGCGTTCCATCCCGGAAATGATGGCCTCCGAAGCGCAGATCCGTTTTGGGATTGACAAACGGAATGCCCTTCCCCAGGCCTGCCTCAAATGCCGATGGCGCTTTGCCTACAACGGGGAATGTCCCAAGCACCGCTTCAACCGTACGGAACGCGGCGAGACCGGCCTGAGCGCCCTGTGCCGAGGCTACCAGCTCTTCTACAGTCATATTGCCCCCTACATGGAGGTGATGAAAGACCTCCTGTCCCGGGGCTGTTCCCCGGCCGGGGTCATCCCCTGGGCCCGCACGCGGGGACGGTAAAAGCCGGCGTCGGCGTTTCGCGTTTGGGCCAGCGCTCTTGTTACACGTTTTGGGCCCAAAATGCGTAACGCCAGCCACCACAGTTGCTCGCGCAACACGTTTATACCGTTTTAGCGCGTAACGCCAGCCACCATTGCCCTGGCCGTGCAAGGGTGGAGCGACACATGCCGTGGAGAGACCAAATACAGACGACAAAGAGGCCGCCCCTCAAAAGGGACGGCCTCGATGCATATTGTGCGAGATGGTATTATCTGGCAGGGATGGGCGTGGTCTTGGGAGAAACACGCTCCAGACGCTTGTTCGTATTCTGGCTCTTCTGAACGGGAGCCGGACGGCTGGTAGCCACCGTGCTCTCGAAGGAGATGCGCTGGATAGGACGACCGGTAGCCTTACACTCGTTCACCTTGCTGGCCGATACACCAGCGCGGCAAGGAGCAAGAGCCGGAGCAGCGCTAGGCGTGACGGGCTTGCCTTCGGTAACGGCCACATCGTCCAGGTTTAGATAGAACATATCGGTGCAGTCGAAATGACGGAAGGCAATGTACACCGTCTTTCCGGCATATTCGGCAGGAAGTTCGATATCGTAACGACGATAATCGTTGTCACCCATAGCAGCGGCAGTTCCACCCGGGAAGGTCTGCTCCCAAAGCTTTAAGGCAGAACTCAGGTTCTCAGTCGAGGGGGCCTCGCCAAAGAGATACACGCCATAGCGCTCCGCGTTGTAATTAGGATCCTGACCGGTGACCCAGAAGCTGAGGTAGTTGTTGGTAGTGAGCGTAATGGCCGGCGTAAAGACCCAGTTATCCGGGGTCAGCGCTTTATAGGTAGAATTATCATAAGACTGGCTATAGAGCAAGCCTTCACCAGAGTGCGCCTTGAGTGAAGTGGAATAGTTCCAATTGAAGCCATCACCATCGGCATCATACAGGCTCCACGTTGCGGGAGTTTCCTCAAAGTCTTCCTTGAACACATACACATTGGGGTCAGGGACATAGACATAAGGCTTCAGCACGTTAGGAAGATCCGTTACAGCGGACTGGAATGCATGGTCGTCATCCAGATAGGCAAAGAAGCAGAATCCTTCGAACGAAGCATACGGGTTCTCGCCAGGAATCAGGGAGATGGTTCCGTCCTCGTCCAAGCAGCCCGTGAAGAGCAGGCTGGGAGTTGAAGTGTTGAACGGGAAGGAAAGGTAAGTGCGCCCATAATACGTGAAGACACCACTCAAGTACATTCCATATCCTTCGCTGTCCTCACCGAGGTCCATTTCGTAAACTTTGAGTTTACCATTATCAAAGTAGCCAGTTACTTCCGGATATCCGGTCTGTCCCTTGATACCGGTGATCTTGTACGTCTCGCCGGCAGTCTTCTGCTCAATATTCCATACGCTGGCACCCAGGCTCCACTCGCCCAGATAGTCTTCGTATGTGGTGGTATTCTCCACAATGCCCTTCACAATCTTGGCACCGTCAAACTTTACGTCGCCATAACGGGCTGCCAACTCATTGCTGTCATCGAACGCGAGATAGCCAAAGCCTTCCAGATCGCCAAAGTCGTCGGCAGCAATTTTGAGATCCACGCCACCTGCGGCGTTGATACCCATGCTGAGGATGAACGGATCATCCATATAGGACTCATTGCTCTGGGCACCTGAGCTGGAGTACCAAACGGCTACGAACTTGTCTGTATAGGTTGCGTCCTGATACTCAAATGTTCCCAGCACCTGGTTGTTGAAGGAGACCAGTCCGGTAGTAGCGTCAAACTCAGCCTTGGCCAGTTCACCAGAGCCCAGGTCACCGGCCTTGATACCGGCAATACCGCTCACGGAATAGGTTTCACCCTCAACGTCCTGAGTAAAGGTCCAGACTTCTTCTGCGCCCTTGCTGTTGGTGAAGGTGAAGTCGCCCAGATAGTCCTCGTACTTATTGTTGGCATAAGGGCTCTTCTTCTCAAATTCGATGTAGTTGTACTTACCGGTGAGGTTGGCATTCTCATCCACACCTACGGCAATCAGATAGTACTGGCCATAGTCGAAGGGCGCAAAGGCATCGGAAGCCGTCTCATTGTGGCAGAAGACAGAGAAGACTTCGTCATACGGATAACCGTAGAGGCCATAGTAGAAGATGGTGTATTGGAAATCATACATCTGCTCGTAAAGGACATCCTGGATGACATCTTCCAAATTCCCTTCAATGGCGCTCTTCTTAATGACGATAAGTTCATAGAAGCTATCGTCCTGCGGATTGGCAACGGTATTGGTAATCTGCTCAGGATAGTCTTCATCACCGGACACTTCACCGTCGTAGGAGAGGGCCCAGCCTTCTTCCTTGGTAAAGACTACTTCCTTGACAGCGGTGGCGACAAAATGGATGTCGTCCTTACCGGCATCATCCACAACGACGCCCTTTACCCAACCGGCAACGGAAACCGTCTTGCCCACCAGGGCTTCCAGACCCAAGTTGGCACCAGGGGCATCGAGCACCACCTGCTGCTTCATATCCTCTTCATAATTCCAGGTGCGGATGGAATAGACACCGTC